>NZ_RAWP01000054.1:0-62197 GCF_003668935.1 Corallococcus sp. AB032C
CCCTCGGGCACCGGTTCGTCCGCCGCCAACCCCACGCCTGGCACGCGCGCGCCGCTGCCGAGCCCCACCGCCGTGAACCCCGGTCCAGCCGCCGAGCCGGGCAACGCCGCCGCCCAGGGTGCCACCGCTGGCACGCCCAAGCCGGCCTCCGCCACCCCGGGCACGCAGGACCTGGGCACGTCACCCATCGCCCCCGGCTCGGGAGACGGCGCTCGGGGCGACCTCACCCCTGGCATTCCCAGGGGCTCCCCGGAGGAGACCCAGGCCGAGGCCCCGGGCACCTCCCTGGCCACGAAGCCCCTGAAGGGGCCCATCACCCTGGCCCAGCTGGTGGCGCGGGCGCGCACGCAGGACGCGCGCGTGGCGGAGGCCAGCGCGGAGCTGCGCAAGTTCCAGGCGCTCTATGATCAGGCCCGCTGGGCCTGGTTCCCCAAGTTCGAGATCACCCTGGGCGCCGGCGGCCCCGTCCCCGAGGCGCGCAACAACGGCCTGGGCGGACCGCCCACCACGGAGGCGTCGCTGGAGGGCGACTGGAACTTCGGCAAGGTGGGCGTGACGGTGTTCTCCACCGGCAACGCGGTGCTGCCGCTGTACACCTTCGGCAAGCTCTCCGCGCTGGAGAAGGCGGGTGAACAGGGCCCCAAGGTGGGCGCGGCGCTGCGCGAGCGCGTGCGCGCGGAAGCGGGCTTCCAGGCCGCGCAGGCGTACTACGGCTACCAGCTGGCCCGGACCGGCCTGAAGCAGCTGGAGGACGTGTCCAAGCGCCTCAAGGACGCGGGCGACAAGATCGACGCGCTCCTCAAGGAGGACTCGGATCAGGTGACGAAGCTGGACACCTACAAGCTGGGGTACTTCCGCCATCTGGTGGAGTCGCAGCGCGCCACCGCCGTCCAGGGCGAGCAGTTCGCGCTCACCGCCATCCGGCTCCTCGCCAGCGCGGGCCCGGACGAGCAGGTGGAGGTGATGGAGGAGGACCTGCCGCTCCAGGGCGACGTGCAGGTGCCCGACCTGGAGACCTCGCTGAAGCAGGCCAACGAGCGCCGACCGGAGCTGAAGGCCATCGCCGCGGGCATCATCGCGCGCGAGCAGGAGGTCATCATCCGCGAGCGCAGCTACTACCCGGACCTGGGGCTCGCGGGTTACTACGACGTGCGCTGGACGAGCAGCGCCACGCGCCAGCGCAGCCCCTTCGCGTACGACCCGTTCAACGACCGCACCGCGGGCCTGGGCCTGGTCATCCGAGGCACCTTCGACATCCCCATCAAGGACGCGCAGCTGGAGCAGGCCCGCGCGGAGCTGGACAAGATGCACGCGCAGGAGCTGACGCTCAAGGCCGGCATCCAGTTGGAGGTGACGCAGGTGCAGAGCCAGCTCGCCGCGTCCTACGCGCGCGCGAAGTCCTTCACGGAGGCGGAGAGGAACGCGAAGCGCTGGGCCACCGCCGCCTACGCCGCCTTCGACCTGGGCACCGGCGACACGCGTGAGCTGGTGGACGCCTTCACCGCGCTGGCCCAGGCCTCCGCCGAGCGCGGCAAGAGCTGGCACGACGTGCGCGTCGGATTGGCGTCACTCGCCCGCGTCACCGGTGCCGTCCCCGCGACGGATGAATAACCCTTCCCGGCTGCCAGTCCTCACAGGTGTCGTCACACCTGAACTTCAACCCGGAGCTTCATCGATATGATTGCTTCCCTGCTTGCCGCCACGCTGCTCGCCGCCGCCCCCGTGAGCCCGCTCAACGTGGTGAAGAACGGCAACGCCGCCGTGCAGAAGGCGGCCAACGCCCCTGGCGCCTCCGTGCAGTCCCTGGCGACCGTCGTGGAGTCCTTCGTGGACTTCCAGGAGCTCGCCAAGCGCGCCCTGGGCGAGAAGGCCTGGGCGGGCCTCACCGCCGCCCAGCGCAAGGAGTTCACCGAAACCATGACGGGCCTCTTGCGCGCCTCGTACGCCCAGAAGGCCATCGGCCAGGCGAAGGCGGACGTGAAGTACGGCAAGGAGAGCGTGCAGGGGACCGAGGCCACGGTCGACACGGAGCTCACCGTGAAGACGGACCAGGTGCCCGTGAACTACCGCCTGTTCAAGGCCTCGCCCAAGGCCGACTGGCGCATCTACGACGTGATCACCGACGAGGTCTCCCTCGTGGACACGTACAGCGGCCAGTTCAAGAAGATCCTCTCCACCAAGGGCTTTGACGGCCTGCTGACGACGCTCAAGGCCAAGCGCGCCCAGCTGGAGAAGGAGAACGCCAACACCAGCGCGGCCTCCGTGAAGGAGTCCGCCGGTGCTGCCGGCGCCGCGCCCCAGGTGAAGTAGGGCAGGGCGCCTTCGAAAGCTTCACGGTGTTTCCTTCCGCCCGGGTGCCACCAGCGCCCGGGCGGAAAGCGTTTCAGGACGTCAGACGGGCCGCTGGAAGACGCGGTACGTCTTGGAGCGCTGGCCGCCCATGGACTCGATGGCGCGGTTGACCAGGTGGTTGTCCTCCAGCGTCCACGAAATCTCGCCGCCCGTGTACCCCAGCTCCTTCGCGTTGCGCAGGGTGTCCAGGTAGAGGATGGCGTCCAGTCCGCGGCGCCGGTAGCCCTCCTTGATGCCCAGCGTGAGCAGGCGCAGCCGCTTGAGCTTGCGTGACGCCAGCACCAGCTTCACCAGGCCAATGGGCAGGCCGAACGTCGTGAGCCGTCCGTTGGCCGCCTTGAACGCCTCGTTGGCGTCCGGCAGCGTCATGGAGAAGGCGACGGGCTCGCCCTTCACCTCGGCGATGAGCACCAGCTCCGGACGCACGATGGCCTTCATCTCCTTGGCCATGTGCTCGAACTCGCGGTCCGTGAAGGGGATGAAGCCCCAGTTCTTCTCCCAGGCCGCGTTGTAGATCTGCTTGATGCGGGCGACCTCGGCGGGGAAGTCCTTCAGGTTCACCGCGCGCACGGTGACGCCCTCGCGCTGGCGGATCTTCTCCGCGATGCGCGCCACCTTCTCCGGCGGCGGCGTGGACGCGGACAGCTCGAAGGCGAACAGGTCCTTCGCCTTGGTGAAGCCGCACGTCTCCAGCAGCCCCGCGTAGTACGCCGGGTTGTAGGGCATCATCAGCGCGGGAGGGCTCTCGTAGCCCTCCACGAGCAGGCCCCAGTCCTGGTTGGAGGAGAAGTTGGCCGGCCCCAGCACGGTGTCGATGCCGCGCGCCTTCAGCCACGCGCTGGCCGCGTCCAGCAGGCCCCGGGCCACGCCCGCGTCGTTCACGCACTCGAAGAGGCCGAAGAAGCCCTCCTTCGTGCCGTGGAACTCCATGTGGCGCGGGTTCTTGATGGCCGCCACCCGGCCCACCACGTCCTGCCCGCGGCGCGCGAGGAACAGCTCCACCTCCGCGTAGTCGAAGAAGGGGTTCTTCTTCGGGTCCAGGAAGTCGCGGCGCTCCATCTCCAGCGGCGGCACCCAGTTCGGGTCGTCACGGTAGAGCGAGTACGGCAGCCGGATGAACGCCGTCCGGTCCGCCGCGCCGCGCACTGGGGTCACCTGCACGTCGGTGGTCATGGAAGTAGGGGAGGCAGAGGCGTCTTCGTGCTGGGCGGGGTGGGCCATGGGTGGGGATCAGTTCCTTTCGGCCTGGTTGCCGCCGTCGGAACTGTCGCTGCCGTTGCGCATGAACAGCTGGGCGCCCTTCTCCAGGAGCACGCCGCCCAGCTCGCTGCGCTTATCCCACAGCTTCTTGGGCGCGCCGCCCAGACGCCGCAGGTCCTCCGGCTGCAGGTTCGCCGCGCGCCAGGTGAGCTGCTCCACCGCGTCGAAGAACTTCCCGGCCATCTCCCGCGACGACATCCGCGACAGCTGCTCCAGGCTGAAGCCCTTGTCCGCGAGCAGGCCCGCGCTGCCCGCCGCCCACGTCTCGCTCGCCTTGTTGCTGCGCACCGCGCTGCCCGGCCGGGCGATCTTCACCGGCTCGTACACCGTGGGGCGCGTCTCCGGGATGACGTTGAGCTTGCGGCCGATCTTCTCGAACGTGTCCAGCACCTGATCCAGCTGCGCGTCCGTGTGCGTGGCCATGTAGCTGGTGCGGATGAGCGCGTGGCCCGCCTCCACCGCCGGCGGAATCACGGGGTTCGCGAACACGCCCGCCTCGTGCAGCGCGCGCCAGAAGCGGAAGCACTTCACCTGGTCGCCAATGTGCACCGGCACCACCGGCGTCACCGACACGCCCGTGTCGAAGCCCATGGCGCGGAAGCCGTTGTGCATCTTCTCCGCGATGTCCAGCAGGCGCTCGCGGCGCTGCGGCTCCGCCTCGATGATCTCCGTGGACTTCAGCGCCGCCGCGATGGACGCGGGCGTCATGGACGCGGAGAAGATGACCGAGCGCGCCTTGTGGCGGATGTAGTTGATGACCTCGAAGGGGCCCGCGAGCACGCCGCCCAGCGACGCGAAGCTCTTGGAGAACGTGCCCATCACCAGGTCCACGTCCTTCTCCAGGCCGAAGTACTCCGACGTGCCCCGGCCCAGCTCGCCCAGCACGCCCATGGCGTGGGCGTCATCCGTCATCACGCGGGCGTTGTACTGCTTGGACAGCTCCACGATGCGGGGCAGGTTGCAGACGTCGCCCTCCATGGAGAACACGCCGTCCGTGACGATGATCTTCCCGGCGCCCGGCTCCGCCGCGGCGAGCAGCTGCTCCAGGTGCTCCATGTCGTTGTGGCGGAACTTGCGCTCGGTCGCGAACGACAGGCGCACGCCGTCCACCAGCGACGCGTGGTTCGCGCGGTCGCTGAACACGATGTCGTGCCGGCCCAGGATGGACGCCAGCGCCAGGTTCGTCTGGAACCCGGTGGAGATGACGATGGCCGCCTCGCGGTTGAGGAACTTCGCCAGCCGCGCCTCCAGCTCCTCGTGCAGCGCCAGGGTGCCGTTGAGCAGGCGCGAACCGGAGCACGTGGTGCCGAACTTCTCCGTCGCCTTGATGGCCGCTTCCTTCACGCGCGGATCCGCCGCCAGCCCCAGGTAGTTGTTCGAACCCACCATGATGACCCGCCGCCCCTCGATCTCCACCTCCGTGGAACCGTGCGACGCCTCGATGGCCCGGAAGTACGGATACAGCCCCGTGGCCTTGGCGATGCGGTAGTCCTTCCAGGTACGGCACTTGTCGAACACGTCGCTCATGGTGGTCTTTCTTACGCGTCGGAGGGTGTGATCCGAGCCGCTTTCCATGTGCAGGGCGCGTTCCAGGTTCGGATTGCCCAGCCGCGCGAACACCCAGGGGGACGACGCGTGGGGGTCAATAAAGAGGGAAATCCGCACTGTCAAGGCGGGGACGGTCCCATTGCACCGGGTGTGGGGCATCCGTGTCAGGGCGCGCCTTGACAGTCATGCCGCATTGGTGGCACGCCGCGCCCCCGGCCCTTTGTTCGCCAGTGGATGCTTCTGCACCCAGGGCACACATGGGTTCACACGGGGAATGGGTTGAGAGGGGCCGTCTGTTCCGGGGGCCTGAATCATGGCTGGGTTATTGCTTCGCCGGCCAGCATCAGAGGAGCAGACGGTGTCCCAAGCACGACGGCAGCGGTGGTTCGAGGGCTTCATCCAGGCAGCGATGTCGCGCCCCTGGCAGGTGCTGCTCGCTGTCGCCCTGGTGACAGCCGCCGCGGGCTTCTTCGCCTCGCGTCTGGAGTTCCGGGGTTCCTTCGTGGAGCTGCTCCCGGAGGGTGCCCCGGAGGTCCGGGATCTGACACGCGTGTCAGAGAAGGCGGGCGGAGACGGCTACCTGGTCATCATGGCCAAGGGGGCGGCCCCGGAGGCCCTGAAGGCCTACGCCACGGAGTTCCAGCGGCGCCTGGAGGCCCTGCCGACGGTCCGCTACGTCGAGCACCACTATGACGTGGCCTTCTTCCGCCGCCACGGCCTGCTTCTGCTGCCCACGGCGGAGGTCGCCTCCCTGCGTCAGGACCTGGAGGCCCGCGTCCGCTACGAGCGGGAGCGCGCCAGCCCCCTCTTCGTGGACCTGGGCACGGAGGAGGCGCCGCCCACCTTCGAGGAGATCGCGAAGAAGCACACCCCGGACACGGCGCTGCCGGAGACGCTGGCGAACAAGGAGGGCACCGAGGTCTACCTGATGATCAAGCCGTCGGGGACGGCGGGGGACCTGGAGTTCGCGCGCGACTTCGTGGCCACGGTGTTCGACACGGGCCGGAAGCTGGCGGCGGAGAAGTACCCGGGCGTGACGCTGGAGGCGACGGGCAACTTCCAGAACCGCATCGAAGAGGACGCGGTGATGCGCGGCGACCTGTCCAACGCGGGCATGCTGTCCGCGCTCATCGCCGTAGGGCTCATCCTTCTGGCCACCCGGCGCATCTCCGCGCTGGCGGTGGTGGGTGTGCCGGTGATGGTGGGGCTGGTGCTGACGTTCGCGTTCGCGCAGGGCGCCATCGGCCACCTCAACATCGTGACGGGCTTCCTGGTCGCCATCCTCATTGGCCTGGGCATCGAGTACGGCGTCCACCTGACCATGCGTTACTGGGAGGAGCGCGAGCGGCTCGGCGTGAAGGAGGCGCTCACTGCGGCGGTGCGCGGCACCTTCAGCGGGGCGCTGACGTCCGCCTTCACCAACGCGGCGGCGTTCTTCGTGCTGGTGCTGGCGCAGTTCCACGCGTTCCAGCAGTTCGGCCTGCTCGCGGGTGTGGGCGTGCTGATGGCGGTGCTGTCCGCGTACGCGCTGGGCCCGCCGCTGCTCGCCATCGCGGAGCGCATCCGCCCGTTCCGCCGCGATGCGGCAGCCACCGCCCAGACCTCCGCGCCGGTCGTGGAGTCGGCTCCGGCTCCCGCGAAGGAGTGGCGGCGCTGGCCCACGGGCGTCATCGTCGCGGTGGCGCTGTCGGTGGTGGGCTTCGCGGCGTACTCGGTGGGCATCGCGCCCCGGTTGGGCTTCGAGACCAACCTGCGCAACCTGAAGGGGGACTCGCCGGCGTCGCGGCTGGACGACCACATCACGGAGCAGATTGGCGCGCCGCTCAACCCGGCCATCCTCTCCGTGGACACGCTGGAGCAGGTCCGCGAGGTGGAGGCCGTCATCGCCCAGGTGAAGGCGAAGAACGGCGCCAACTCCGTGTTCCTGCGCACCGCGTCGTTGAGCGACCTGGTGCCGTCCGACGTGGAGGGCCACGAGGCGGAGATGGGCCGCATCCGGACGCTCTTGGACGGGCTGCCGAAGTCCGCCCAGGAGGACCCGCGCGTGAAGGACCTGCGGGAGATGGTGGACGCGAAGCCCTACGTCCTGGACCAGCTGCCGGTGGAGGCGCGCCGCCGCTTCGAGGCGCTGGACGGCAAGGGGATGTTCCTCCTGCTGTTCCCGTCCGTGTCCAACTACGACACGCAGGACCTGCACCGCTGGGCGGGGCAGCTGGATGAGGTGGTGACCGGGGCGAAGGCGAAGGGCATCGACCTGGCGGTGCTGGACAGCAACCGCATCGCCGCGCGCATCTTCTCCCTGGTGCGCATGGACGGGCCGTTCATCCTCTGGTCCGCGGCGGTGGTGGTGTTCCTGGTCATCCTCGCCAGCCTGCGCAGCTTCAAGCGCGCGCTGCTGGTGGCGGGCCCGCTGTTCCTGGGCATGACGTGCCTGGCGGGCGGGATGTACCTGTTCGACGTCCAGCTCAACTTCATCAACGCGGTGGTGCTGCCCAACCTGTTGGCCATCGCGGTGGACAACTCGGTGCACCTGTTCCACCGGTACGAGGAAGAGGGCCCCGGGTCGCTGGGCCGGGTGGTGCGCAACACCGGCTTCGCGGCGGTGGTGGCCACCCTGTCCAACGCGGCGGGCTACGGAGCGCTCCTCGTGGCGAACCACCAGGGCTTGCGCAGCATCGGACAGATTGCCCTACTAGGGGTCGTGAGCACCTTCTTGGGAACGACGGTGTTCTTCCCGGCCATGCTGGCGCTGTTGGAGCGGTGGAGGGGGCGGCGGTCCGCGGTGGCGCCGGAGTCGGGCGCGGTGGTGCGGAGCCTCAATCTCGGGGGGGCCGGCGAGCTGCCGGCCGAATCGCCGGGGGAGCGCAAATCGGCGTGAGCATCTGGTCATTCAGCGAAGGCCGCGTGCGGCCCGTCGTGACGTCGTCGGACGAAGCGCTCGTGCGCTTCCGGCAGGTGGACCTCGTCCTCATGGTGGCCTGCTCGGTGGCTGCTCTGGTGTGCGTGGGCCCGGCCCGCTGGGCGCCGCACTCCGGCCGCAACGCGCTCCTCTTCCTCTTCTTCGCGCTGGGCCTGCCGGCCATGCGCATGCTGGAGGCGCGCTTCCCGCGCCAGCCGCTCATCGCCATCGTGGCGGACTTCTGGCTCCTGCCGGTGTCGGCGCTGGCCCACGGGTGGCTGGGTCCCATCGTGGACTGGATGAACCCGGTGGTGAAGGACGCCCAGCTCATCGCGGTGGATCAGAAGCTGTTCGGCTTCCAGACCGCGGTGGCGCTGGCGCACGTGATTCCGCCCTGGGTCAACGACGTGCTGATGCTCTGCTACTACGGGCACTTCATGTGGCCGCTGCTCCTGGGCGTCTACCTGTACGCCCGGGGCAGGGGGACTACGCCCGCCTTCGACGAGTACCTGCTGGGTCTGGGCCTGCTCCTGGGCTTCAACTACGCGGCGTACTCGCTGGTGCCCGCGGTGGGGCCCCGGTACTTCCTCATCGGCGCGTTCGACGGGCCGGCGACGCAGGGGTGGATCCTCACGCCGCTGTTGGAGTCCATGATGCGCACGCCGGTGTACACCCGGGACTGCTTCCCGTCCGGGCACACCGGGGTGATGCTGGTGGTGCTCTTCTACGCGTTCCGGTTCGCCCGCCGCTTCTTCTGGGTGATGCTCTTCCCGGGCATGGGGCTCATCTTCGCGACGCTGGCGGGGCGGTTCCACTACGCCATCGACCTCATCTGCGCGGTGCCCCTGGTGATGGTGGTGACGGGGCTGGCGCTGGCCCTGTCCCGCTCCGCGAGGCAGCGCGCGGTGGAACAAGGCGCGCGTTCCGTTCCCGCGGACGCTATCGTCCGGCCCTGAACCGCCAGCCGGTCGCCCCGGGGTTCGGGGTGGACGTGCGCTGGCCTCCAGAGGCCTGACCCATGTCCCCCCGGCCCGTGCTCGCGCAACGCGTCTCCCGCTTCGGCACCACCGTCTTCTCCGAGTTCAGCGCGCTGGCCCTGAAGCACCAGGCCGTGAACCTGGGGCAGGGCTTCCCGGACTTCGACGGGCCGGACGCGGTGAAGGACGCGGCGTGGAAGGCCATCCAGGGCGGCGTCAACCAGTACGCCCCCGGCGTGGGCGCCAAGGACCTGCGCAACGCCATCGCCGAGCACGCGCAGCGCTTCTACGGCCACGCCGTGGATCCGGACACGATGGTCACCGTCACCAGCGGCGCGACGGAGGCCATCCTCGACGTCATCCTGGGCCTGGTGGATCCGGGCGACGAGGTGGTGGCCTTCGAGCCGTTCTACGACTCGTACGACGCCAACATCGCCTTCGTGGGCGCCACGCCGCGCTTCGTGCCGCTGCGCCCGCCGGACGCGGAGCACACCACGTGGTGGTTCGACCGGGACGAGGTGCGCGCCGCCTTCGGTCCGAAGACGCGGCTGCTCATCCTCAACTCGCCGCACAACCCCACGGGCAAGGTCTTCACGCGCGAGGAGCTGGAGTTCCTGGGCAACCTCTGCGCCGAGCACGACGTGAAGGTGCTGGCGGATGAAGTCTACGAGCACATCGTCTTCGCCCCCGCGAAGCACATCCGCGCCGCCACGGTGCCGGTGCTCGCGGACCGCACGGTGACGGTGAGCAGCGCGGGCAAGTCCTTCAGCCTGACGGGGTGGAAGGTCGGTTGGATCATCGCGCCGCCGCCGCTGCGGGACGCGGTGCAGCGCGCGCACCAGTTCGTCACCTTCGCCACCGCGTCGCCGTTCCAGGCCGCCATGGCCGTGGCGCTGCGGCTGCCGGACAGCTACTTCCAGGAGCTGACGGCGCTCTACACGTCCAAGCGTGAGCGGCTGCTCACGGGCCTGCGCGAGGCGGGGCTCCAGGCCTTCTCGCCGGAGGGCAGCTACTTCATCCTCGCGGACATCGCCGGGTACGGCTTCGCGGACGACGTGGCGTTCTGCCGGCACCTGGTGACGGAGGTGGGCGTCGCGGGCATCCCGCCCAGCGTCTTCTACGGCCCGGAGCACCGGCACCTGGGACAGCGCTTCGCCCGCTTCGCCTTCTGCAAGACGGAGGGCGTGCTGGACGAAGCCGTGCGCCGCCTGCGCGAGAAGCTGCCCGCCCTCAAGCGCTGAAGCGCGCACGGCCGTGAGCGACTTCTTCGGAGAGCTGTACCTGCGCAGCACGCTGCCGTACCTCTCCGAGGCGGTGACGGCCCGGGAAGTCGACTACCTGTCCCGGGCGTTCGCGGACGTGGAGGGCCCGGTGGTGGACCTGGGCTGCGGCCACGGCCGGCACGCGGCGCGGCTCAACACGGAGGGAGCGCTCGCGGGCAGGGTGGTGGGCCTGGAGCTGGATCCGCTGTCCCTGCGTCTGCGCCGCCCCGGCTTCCCCGTGGTGCGGGGCGACCTGCGGGCGCTGCCCTTCCAGGACGCGACCCTGGGGGGCGCCTACGCCTGGTATTCGACACTCTTCGCCTTCAGCGACGCGGAGCACGTCCAGGTGCTGCGCGAGGTGGCTCGGGCGCTGCGGCCCGGCGGACGGTTGGTGTTCCAGACGGTTCCCTACGAGCGGCTGGCCGGAAGTCCGGGCGCGTCGTTCAGCGAGCGGTTACCGGATGGGAGTCTCCTGGAGGAGGAGAGCCGCTTCGACGCGACGCGTGGAAGGGATGTCGGGCAGCGTCAGCTCACCTTGCCTGACGGTCGCGTGCTGCGGGCGGCGTACACGCTTCGTTACTATCCTCTTGCGGAACTGAAGGGGCTGTTGGAAAGCACGGGCTTTTCGGTGCAGTGGGTGCACGGCGGCCTGGACTCCGCGCCGATGACACCCGAGTCGACCGACCTCATCGTGGGAGCCGGGCGCCGTTGACGGGGCCCGGGACACGTCCAGTGGATCCGAAAGAGACATCGCGAACGCGGGTCGGCCTGCTGGGGCAACTGCCCCGCCGGGTCGACGTGTACGAGGTCGGCCCCCGCGACGGCCTGCAGAACGAACTCCGCACGCTGCCCACCCGAGACAAGGCGCGGCTCATCAACGCCCTGGTCGCCGCGGGGGAGAAGCGCATCGAGGTGACGTCGTTCGTGTCACCCAAGTGGATCCCCCAGCTGGCGGACGCGGAGGAGCTGCTCAAGCAGGTGGGCCGCCGCCCCGGCGTCGTCTTCTCCGCGCTGGTGCCCAACCTCAAGGGGTTGGAGCGCGCGCAGGCGGCGGGCCTGGAGGAGGCCGCGGTGTTCATCTCCGCGTCGGAGGCCCACTCCAAGAAGAACATCAACAAGACCATCGCGGAGGCGCTGGCCGGCGCGAAGGAAGTGACGGCCGCCGCCCGCAAGGCCGGCATGCGCGTGCGCGGCTACCTGTCCACCGTGTGGGGCTGCCCCTACGAGGGCCACGTCCCGGTGGAGCGCGTGGTGGACATCTGCCGGCAGCTGGTGGACGCGGGCATCTACCAGCTGAGCCTGGGCGACACGATTGGCGTGGGCACGCCCCGGCAGACGGAGGAGATCCTCACGGCGCTCCTCCAGCACATGCCGGTGGACACGCTGGCGCTACACCTCCACGACACGCGAGGCACCGCGCTGGCCAACGCGCTGGTGGGCCTGTCCGCGGGCGTCACCACGTTCGACGCGAGCATCGGCGGGCTGGGCGGCTGTCCCTACGCGCCGGGCGCCGCGGGCAACCTGGCCTCCGAGGACGCCGTCTTCATGATGCACGGCATGGGCGTGGACACCGGCATCGACCTGGACAAGCTGGTGGAGGCCGGGGAGATCGCCCAGGAGCTCATCGGACGGAAGCTCGCGGGCAAGTACCTCCAGGCCGCGCTCGGCGAGCGGGACAAGAAGGCCACCCGCCGCGCGCAGACCTGAGCCGCCCCACCGGGGACCCCGTGACTAGTGGTCCCCGATCAGCGCCGGAAGCTTCTCCTCCAGGCCCAGGTGCTGGGCGGCGATCTGCAGCATCTTCCGCTCCTTGCGGTCGATGCGGCCGTCCACCAGGGCCATCTCCACGATGTGGCGCAGGAAGACTTCCGCTTCCGGGCTGCCTCGCGGCACCAGGCGCTCGAAGAGCTGCGGCCCGGCGTTGAGGGCCATCTCCACGTTGGCCCACGACACGCTCCAGCGCTCCGCGCACAGCTTGAGCAGGCGGCGCTCCGCGTTCGAGACCTCGCCGTCCGCGGCGGCGATGGCGGCCATCATGTAGAGCAGCCGCTCGCGCTCCTTCACGTCCGTCACCACCCGGTCGCCATCGTCAACGCCATGTCCGCCGACGTCCACGGGTGGGGGCGCCACGGTGCCGCGCTCGGACCGGCGGGCCTCCTGGTAGCGGGCCGCGTTGCGGGACGTGCGCTGCGCGTGGTGGACGTTCCAGGACTCGAAGGGGAGGGCGGACGCGAGCACCCAGTCGCGCTCGCCGTTGCCCAACACCGTGCCGCAGAACTCGCAGGTGTTGGCCGCGCTGTTGGTGGTGGGCGCGTTGCACTGCGGGCAGCGGTCCGTGGACATACCGGTGTCCGTGTTCGTCTTCGCGCCGTGGCGACGCAGCAGCGTGAAGACCCAACGCTGCGGCACCGTGGGCAGGCCAGGCGGCTTCTCGTTCGCGGGGCCAATGCCCATGCGAGCGCTCCACCGGATTTCAACCTGTGCCTCGTCGAAGGACTCCGGGTGCACCTCCAGCGCGCGCACGTCCACCGCGCCCACCGCGCACTCCAGGAAGACGCGCCGCCGGCCCTGCTTCGCCAGCTGGCCCAGCTCCGCGTCCAGCTTCGTGAGCGCGTCCGCGTTGGCGACCTTGGACAGGCGCTGCGTCTCGTTGCGGCTCTGCGCGTCGATCCACTTCCAGAACAGCAGCGACGCGCGGTCCTCCAGCATCTCCAGGTTGAGCGCCGGGTCATCCGCGCGCGCCTGCATCAGGCCATCCACCTGCTTGTGGTGGCGCACGTGCTCCACGCCCTGCGTGATTTCAGAGAGCGTCCAGTCGTAGTTACCGGAGTTGACCACCGCGTCGCAGAACTCGCAGGTGTTGGACGCGCCGCCCTTGTAGGGCGCGCCGCAGTTGGGGCACTTGCCCTGGAACAGGTCCTCACCGATGCGCGTCTGCGCGCCGGGCTTGCGCACGAAGGTCCACACCTCCGTGAACGTCTCCGGCGCCACCTTGCTGGCCGCGGCCATGGCCTGCGCGTCCGTCTGGTTCGCGGGCACGTCCGTGTCGCGGATGCTGGCGCGCACGCGCACGTGGATGCTGTCGTACCACTGCGTCTGGTGCAGGCCGATGAGCTGCACGTCCAGCACCTTCATGTCCGCGAGCGCGTCGCGCACGCCCTGCGCCTGCATCAGCCCGAGCTGCACGTTGAAGCGCTGCCACGTCGCGTCCGACAGGAAGGGGCGCACCGGCGTCATGTCCCGGCGGAACCACGACTTCTGCAGCTCGATGAAGAGCCAGCGCACCTTCTCCAGCGTGGGCTCCAACTGGAAGGACGGGTCCTTGAGCTTCAGCGCGTTCACCCAACCCTGCACATCGCGGCCGGACACCTCCGTGCGCACTTCCGCTTCACGCTGATCCAACGCGCGCCGGGTGGTGGCGTCCGGGTGCAGGTTGCGCTTGTAGAGCCAGTACGCGACGCCGCCGATGATCAGCAGCGGGACGGTCACCTTCGGGTAGAGGAAGAGGAGGCGGATCAGGTCGAAGATCAGCCAGAGGGGCAGGCCGTCGCCCCCGCCGCCGCCGTTGCTCCGGTCGCGGCCGGACGTGTAGTGCTCGCCTCCACCGCCGCGTGCCAGGGCCACGAGCGGCAGGGCGAGCACGAGCAGGGCGGACACGGTGAGCAGGCCGGGCAGCCACCGCCACGGGCGTTTCGCTGTTGAGCACGAAGGCATGGGCAGGATCCTATCCGTTTACGGCTTGCCAGACTGGGGAACAGGTTTCAGGCTGCGCGCCATTCACGCGGGTCGCCCGGTGCGGCCCGTCACGGGGAGCGAAGATGCCGGAGTTCAAGGTCGAGGCCCGAGGGGCCATCGAGATCTGGACCATCGACGGGGAGAGCCGCCGCAACGCCATCAGCCGCGCGATGCACCAGGAGTTGGACGCGCTCGTGTCCCGCGTGTCCTCCGGCAGCGCCGTGCGCGCCGTCATCCTCACCGGCGCGGGCGACAAGGCCTTCTGCGCCGGCGCGGACCTCAAGGAACGCACCACCATGTCGGAAGACGAGGTGCGCGCCTTCCTCAACGGCCTGCGTGTCACCCTGCGCTCCATCGAAAAGAGCGACTGCGTCTTCATCGCCGCCATCAACGGCGCGGCCTTCGGCGGCGGCACGGAGCTGGCCCTGGCGTGCGACCTGCGCGTCGCCTCGCCCGCCACGGAGATGGGCCTCACGGAAGTGAAGCTGGGCATCATCCCCGGCGGCGGCGGCACGCAGCGGCTCACGCGGCTCATCGGCCCCGGGCGCGCCAAGGACCTCATCCTCACCGCCCGGCGCGTGAACGCGGCGGAGGCCTTCACCATCGGCCTGGTGAACCGGCTGGCCCCGGAAGGGCACCTGCTGGAGGTCGCCTTCCAGCTCGCGGAGGCCGTGGTGGAGAACGCCCCCGTGGCAGTGGCCACCGCCAAGCACGCCATCGACGAGGGCACCGGCCTGGAGCTGGACGACGCGCTGGCGCTGGAGCTCAAGAAGTACGAGGAGGTGCTCAAGACGGAGGACCGGCTGGAAGGGCTCCGCGCCTTCGCGGAGAAGCGTCCTCCTGTCTATAAAGGCCGCTGAGTCCTCCGAAAGCGACAGGGGCGGCAGGCCCGCGGTTGCCCGCGGACATGCTGCCCCTGGTTGCTTCCCTCAACTCAGCTTCAGGCGCTGGCGGTCTTCTCGCCGCCGATGTTCACGCCCTGCTTGTTGATGTAGCCCATCGCCTTGTCCTTGACGGTGGTGCGCAGCTCCGTGCCGCGGCTCGGGGCCATCAGCAGGGCCACGATGCTGCCCGCGGCGGCGCCCAGCAGGAACGCCCCCAGGCCGCCCAGGCCCGAGCGCACCGGCTTGTACGTCGTCAATCCCACATAGCGCAGCGCGTCGTCCGGGTCGAAGTTGTCCCAGGACTTCCGCGCGACCTTGCCTGCCTTGTCCGCGTAGTCGGGCAGCTGATCCAGCAGCTGGTGCGCAAGGAACTGGCGGTACAGCTTGCTCTTGGCGAAAGCCTTCGCCTGCCACGTCGCCTTCTTCGCTCTGAACATGGGTCCCTCCTGGGCCGGATGCGGTTCACGGGGCGAGTGTGGCCCGCCTGGGTGCACACCCCCCGTGCAGCATGAAGGTAGGCAGGGAAGCCCCAAGCGACACCCCCCGAAGCGCTCCTCCGTGGCCTCATGCGTCGTCCGTTGGACGGCACGGCTGGCGGCCGGCATGGCAAGAAGGCAGCCAGGCCAGGGGTTTCTTGGTATGGGACGACGGCCATGTCCTCAGATCAGAAACTGCTCGAGAAGGTCTCCCAGGTGGAGAAGGGCGGCGCGCCCAAGTACCACGCGAAGAACGCGGAGGCGGGCAAGCTCTTCGCGCGCGAGCGCATCCGGCTGCTCGTGGACGCGGACTCCTTCGTGGAGGACGGCAAGCTCGCCAACAACCTGGACCCGGACCTGCCCTCCGACGGCGTCATCACCGGCGTGGCTCGCATCGACGGGCGCGCGGTGGCCATCATGGCCAACGACTCCACGGTGAAGGCGGGCAGCTGGGGCGCGCGCACGGTGGAGAAGATCCTCCGCATCCAGGAGACGGCGAAGGCGCTGCGCTGCCCGCTGCTCTATCTGGTGGACAGCGCGGGCGCGCGCATCACGGACCAGGTGGAGATGTTCCCCGGCCGACGTGGCGCGGGCCGCATCTTCTACAACGAGGTCCACCTGTCGGGCTTCGTCCCTCAAATCTGTCTGCTCTTCGGCCCTTCCGCCGCGGGCGGCGCGTACATCCCCGCGTTCTGCGACCTGGTCATCATGGTGGAGGGCAACGCCTCCATGTACCTGGGCAGCCCCCGCATGGCGGAGATGGTCATCGGCGAGAAGGTCACCCTGGAGGAGATGGGCGGCGCGAAGATGCACTGCTCCGTGTCCGGCGTGGGCGACGTGCTGGTGAAGACCGAACAGGACGCCATCGCCGCCGCGAAGCAGTACCTGGCCTTCTTCCCGGAGAACTTCTCCAAGGCCCCGCCGACGGTCGAGCTGAAGGCGCCCAAGCACAGCGGCAAGCGCGTGGATGAGATCATCCCGCCGGATCAGAACAAGCCGTTCGACATGCACGCCCTCATCGCGGAGCTCATCGACGAGGGCAGCTGGTTCGACGTGAAGAAGCTCTTCGCGCAGGAGATCATCACGGGCCTGGCGCGCATTGGCGGGCGGCCGGTGGGCATCGTCGCGAACCAGCCCAAGTACAAGGGCGGCGTGCTGTTCGTGGACAGCGCGGACAAGGCGGCCCGGTTCATCTGGCTGTGTGACGCGTTCAACATCCCGCTGCTGTACCTGGCGGACGTGCCGGGCTTCATGATCGGCACCAAGGTGGAGCGCGCGGGCATCATCCGCGCGGGCGCGAAGATGATCTCCGCGGTGTCGGAGGCCAGCGTGCCGCGCATCTGCGTGGTGGTGCGCAAGGCGTACGGCGCCGGCCTCTACGCCATGAGCGGGCCCGGGTTCGCCCCGGAGGCCACGCTGGCGCTGCCCCAGGCGATGATCGCCGTGATGGGCCCGGAGGCGGCGGTGAACGCCGTCTATTTCAACAAGATCCAGGAACTGCCGGAGGCCGAGCGGCCAGCCTTCGTCCAGAAGCTCCGCGACGAGTACAAGCAGGACGTGGACATCTTCAAGCTGGCCAGCGAGCTCATCATCGACGCCGTGGTCCCCGGCGACTCCCTGCGCGGGGAATTGATGCAGCGTTATTCGCTTTATGCGGACCGGTTCCAGCCCCGTGCGGAGAAGAAGCACGGCGTCCACCCCGTCTGAAGTTCCCCCACCAGCATTCACGCTCTAGATTCCGCACCCGACCATGGACTTCGAACTTCCTGAAAGCCACCGCGCCCTGCAGGCCTCCCTCCGTGAATTCTGCGAACGCCGCGTGAAGCCGTACGCGCGCGAGTGGGACAAGGACGAGAAGTTCCCCATGGAGGTGGTGAAGGAGCTGGGGCAGCTGGGCGTGCTGGGCATGCTCGTCTCCGACGAGTACGGCGGAGCGGCCATGGACTCGCTCGCCGTGGCGGTGGCCGTGGAGGAGATCGCCCGCTACGACGGCTCGCTCGCGCTCACGGTGGCCAGCCACAACGGCCTGGGCACCAGCCACGTGCGCGTGTTCGGCAACAAGGCGCAGCACCAGCGGTACCTGCCCAAGCTCGCCTCCGGTGAGTGGCTGGGCGCGTGGGGCCTCACCGAGCCGGGATCCGGTTCGGACGCGTCCGGCATGCGCACCACCGCCGTGCGCAAGGGCAACAAGTGGGTGCTCAACGGCGCGAAGATGTTCATCACCCAGGGCACCGTGGGTGACGTGTTCGTGGTGCTGGCGCTCACGTCTCCGGAGAAGCGCCAGAAGGGCATCACCGCCTTCGTCCTGGAGAAGGGCATCCCCGGCTTCAGCCAGCGCTCCATCCACGGGAAGCTGGGCATGCGCTCGTCGGACACGGCCGAGCTCATCATGGAGAACGTGGAGGTCGGTGACGACGCCATCGTGGGCGAGGTCGACCGCGGCTTCATCGACACGCTCAAGATCCTCGACAAGGGCCGCATCACCATCGGCGCGCTGTCGGTGGGCCTCCTGCGCGGGGCGCTGGAGGAGTCGGTGGCGTACTCCAAGGACCGCACCGCGTTCGGCCAGCCCATTGGCGAGTTCCAGGGCCTGCGCTGGATGATGGCGGACATGAAGACGGAGCTGGAGGCGGCGCGGCTCCTGGTGCACCGCGCGGCGCGGCTCGCGGACGCGGGGCAGCCGTACTCGGAGGAGGCCTCCATGGCGAAGCTGTTCGCGTCCGAGGCGGCCATGCGCGGGTGCAACAAGGCCGTGCAGATCCACGGCGGCTACGGCTACACGCGCGAGTTCCCCGTGGAGCGCTACCTGCGCGACGCCAAGCTCTGTGAGATTGGCGAGGGCACGAGCGAGATCCAGCGGACCATCATCGCCCGCGAGACCTTCAAAGGCGCCTGATGGATACCGCTCGGCTGCGAGAGCTGGGGCTCCAGGTTCGTGAGGAGCCGTCCGGCGTCGAAGTGGTGCTGGACCTGGAAGCCGCGTCCCTGGTGAATCCCATCACCAAGGACTTCATCACCGAGATCACCTTCCAGGTGATGGGGGACCGGCTCATCCCCATCGCGCCGCCAGCCGTGGTGGGCATGACGCCCATCCTCCTGTCCGCCATCGACGCGGCGGAGGAGATGCAGGCGCTCCTGCTGGACACCTTCAGCGACCACGTCTTCCACCTGCAGCGCCGCTCGGAGGAGCTGCAGCTGCTGGGCCTGCCGGCGGACGTGGATCCGCAGTCGCTGGTGCTGTCCACGGACGTGAGGGAGGGCCAGCTCGCGGTGAAGCTGGTGGCGGACCGGCAGGGCAACTTCCGCATCGCGCAGGCCATCCGCGGGCTCGAGGAGCTGGTCACCGCCGCCGGGCACGTCATCGAGCTGTCGGAGTTCCGCGAGAAGGCCGCGCTGACGGGCTACCTGTCCGCGCTGCTCGGCGAGCCCGTGCCGCGCACGCCGCAGGCGGCTTCCGGCGCGGAGCCGGTGCGCTTCGTGGAGATTGTAGAGAAGTTCGGCCCGCAGTCGCTGGTGCCGCCGCGCAGCAGCCTGGAGTTGCTGGCGCAGCTGCAGGTGGAGGGCAAGGCCTACCGCTTCGCGGCCGCGCGTATCGCCGGGCGCACCTTCCGGGGGCTCCTGGCGGGCACCCAGGGCAAGGTGTGGGCGGGCCGCTTCGAACTGGATGAGTTCCCCGGCGTCGTGCAGCTGGTGGCCGAGCTGTTGAAGGTCGCTCCCGAGGCCGTGCGACTCGTGGGCCCGGACGCCCCCCAGGAGTGAGCCTCGTGGAGAAGATGACCCTGGTGGAGCGGGTGCAGACCCTGGAGACGCGCCTGGGCGTGCAGTTCTCCAAGCGCGACCTGGCCCTGGAAGCGCTGACGCACAAGACGTACGTCAACGAGAACCGGGACCAGAACCTCAAGGACAACCAGCGCCTGGAGTTCCTGGGCGACGCCGTGGTGGACCTGGCCGTGAGCCACCGGCTGATGGACCGCTGCCCCGGCGTCCCCGAGGGCGAGCTCACCAAGATGCGCGCCCGCATCGTCCACGAGGAGGGCCTGGCCCGCGTGGCCCGGAGCCTGCGCCTGGGCGAGCTGCTCCTGCTGGGCCGGGGCGAGTCCCAGTCCGGAGGCCGCGACAAGAACTCGCTGCTCGCGGACGCGATGGAGGCGGTGCTGGGCGCGGTGTACCTGAGCGGCGGCCTGGAGCCGGCGCTGTCCCTGGTGGACCGCATCTTCGGGGAGCTGGTGGAGGAGGTGGCCTCCGGCGCGGGCCGCCTGGACTACAAGACGCTCCTCCAGGAACTGGCCCACGAGAAGCTCAAGCTGTCGCCGCGCTACCGCGTGGTGGCGGAAACGGGCCCGGAGCACTCCAAGGTGTTCGAGGTGGAGGTGTGTATCGGGGAGGCCGTGTACGCCCGGGCCAGCGGCCGGAACAAGAAGGAGGCCGAGCAGGCAGCCGCGCGCACCACGCTGGAGCGCCTGAAGGAGGAGTCGGCTTCCCTGGCATCCCCGGCTGTCGTGGCGCCCATCCCGGGAGGTCCTTCACCGGACGACCCTCCGGCGTGAAAGCCCTTGGAGGGGGAGGGGGGTGGGGGGTAGGGTCCGCGCCTTCCTGCCCTGGAGTTTGTTCCGTATGCACCGTCTTCTCGGTCTCACCGTGGCGCTGGCCGCCGTCGCGGCGTTGGCCGCCGAGCCCGTCGCGGGCCCCTGGACGAAGAAGGTCCAGGCCGGCAAGGACCTCTACGCGACGCTGAAGACGAGCCAGGGCGTCATCACCGTGAAGCTCTTCTCCAAGGACGCGCCCAAGACGGTGGAGAACTTCGTGGGCCTGGCCACGGGCGAGAAGGCCTGGACGGATCCGAAGACGGGCGACCCGGTGAAGGGCAAGCCGCTCTACGCCGGCACCGTCTTCCACCGCGTCATCCCGGGCTTCATGATTCAAGGCGGCGACCCCACCGGCACCGGCCGGGGCGACCCGGGCTACCGCTTCGAGGACGAGTTCCAGAGCGGCCGCGGCTTCGACAAGCCGGGCGTCCTGGCCATGGCCAACGCGGGCCCCAACACCAACGGCAGCCAGTTCTTCATCACCACCGCCACGCCCGCGCACCTCACCGGCCGGCACACCATCTTCGGCGAGGTCGTCACCGGCTACGACGTGGTGGAGAAGATTGGCACCGTGCCGCGCAGCGCGCAGGACCGCCCGCAGACGCCCGTGGTGCTGGAAACGATTACGCTGAGTGAGAAGGCGCCCAAGAAGCCGGCCGCGCCCAAGCCCGCCGCCCCCAACAAGGGCACCCCGCAATGAGCTTCATGGAGCTGGCCCATGCGGGCACGGAGCTGTTCGGCACCTTCCAGACCACGGAGGGGCGCATCGTCGTGCGCCTGTTCTCCAAGGACTCGCCCAAGACGGTGGAGAACTTCGTGGGGCTGGCCACCGGGGAGAAGCCCTGGAAGGACCCGGTGACGTTCCAGCCCCAGCACGGCCGCCCGCTCTACGACGGGACGCTCTTCTTCCGCTGCATCAAGGACTTCATGATCCAGGGCGGGGACCCGACCAGCCGTGGCAACAACGGGCCGGGCTTCCGTTTCGAGGATGAGTTCCAGAGCGGCCGGCGTTTCGACAAGAAGGGTGTCCTGGCCATGGGCAACACGGGCCCCAACACCAACGGCAGTCAGTTCTTCATCACCGCGGCGCCGCAGCCCCACCTGGACAACCGGTACACCATCTTCGGCGAGGTGGTGGAAGGGCAGGACGTGGTGGACCGCATCGCCAACGAGCTTCCCAAGGATTCAAGCGACCGTCCCCGCCGGGACGTGCGCATCCAGACGTTGACCATCTCCACGGCGCGGCCTTCGTAAGCAGTCCGCCGCCGTACCCTGGCAGTTCCCACGGGGCCTTCCCGTCGTCGGAGTCGGAAGGCCCACTGATCATCTCCGGAAGTATGGCCTCTCAGTCCCAGAAGAAGACCCCTCGCGCTGGCTTCGCCGCGCTCATCGGCCGGCCCAACGTGGGCAAGAGCACGCTGCTCAACGTGCTTACAGGCGAGAAGATCGCCATCGTTTCGCCCAAGCCGCAGACCACCCGCAACCGCATCCTGGGCGTGGTGACGCGCCCGGAAGGGCAGGTGGCGTTCATCGACACTCCCGGCATCCACCAGGCCAAGGGAGAGCTCAACCGCTACATGGTGGAGGCCGCCATCTCCGCGGCCGAGGAGGTGGACCTGGTCCTCTTCCTCATCGAGCCTCCCCAGGGCGAGACGCTGGACGTGACGCCGGGCAACCGCGCCATCCTCGAGCGGCTGCAGAAGGTGGGCAAGCCCACCTTCCTGGTCATCAACAAGATCGACTCCATCCCCAAGGCCAAGCTGCTGCCGCTCATCGCGCTCTACGGCCAGGAGTTCCCCTTCGCGGAGGTGGTGCCCATCTCCGCGCGGGAGAGGGACGGCGTGGAGCACCTGTTCGAGGTCGTGCTGGGACACCTGCCGGAGGGCGAGCCCCTCTTCGCGGAGGACATGCTCACGGACCAGCAGGAGCGCGTGCTGGTGGCGGAGTACATCCGCGAGCAGGTCCTGCGGCACTGCCGCCAGGAGATCCCGTACTCCACCGCGGTGCTGGTGGACGTGTTCGACGAATCCGAGCGCGAGCCGCGCCCCGGCACGCCCCCCGGCCAGCTGGGCGGGCTCATCCGCATCGCGGCGTCCATCTACGTGGAGCGCGACAGCCAGAAGGCCATCCTGATTGGCAAGCAGGGGCAGATGCTGAAGCTCATTGGCACGGACGCTCGCAAGTCCGTGCAGCGCCTGCTGGGTGCGCATGTGTACCTGGACCTGCGCGTGCGCGTGGAGGCCCGCTGGAGCGAGCGCGCCGCGGGTTTGAGGAAGCTGGGTTACGAGTGATGTCGCCGCGGAAGTTTGTGTCGCTGACGTCGTTGCATTCGAAGTCGTCGTCGCTGTCGAAAGAGACTCCATGAAGCCGCTGGTCGCCATTGTCGGTCGCCCCAACGTGGGCAAGAGCACGCTGTTCAACCGCCTGGTGGGCCGCCGAATCGCGCTCGTGCAGGACGAGCCCGGCGTCACCCGCGACCGGCACTACTCCGACGCGGAGTGGGAGGGCCGCGCCTTCACCCTCATCGACACGGGCGGCTTCGTCCCCGGTGAGAAGGACACGCTGCTCAAGCAGGTGCGCGAGCAGGCGCAGTTCGCGGTGGAGGAGTGCGACGTCATCATCTTCGTCGTGGACGCCCGCGCGGGGATGACGACGGCGGACGAGGCCGTCGCCAACTACCTGCGCAAGTCGGGCAAGCCCGTCGTCGTGGCGGCCAACAAGCTGGACAACGAGTCCGGGCTGATGCAGTCGCTGTCCGGCGAGTTCTTCCGCCTGGGCCTGGGCGACGTGAACGCCATGTCCGCCGAGCACAACCTCGGCATGGGCAGCCTGATGGACTCCGTGGTGTCCAAGCTCCCGGAGAAGCAGGAGGGCGAGGACTCGGAGGCGCCGCCGGACGACGGGAAGATCCGCGTGGCCATCATCGGCCGGCCCAACGTGGGCAAGAGCACCCTGGTCAACGCCATCCTCAAGGAGAAGCGCGTCGTCACCAGCGAGGTCGCCGGCACCACGCGTGACCCCATCGACTCGGAAGTCACGTACAAGGGCAATCAGCTCATCCTCACGGACACCGCGGGCATCCGGCGCAAGAAGACCATCGCGCACCAGGTGGAGCAGTACTCCGTCATCGCGGCGCTGAAGGTGCTGGAGCGCAGCGACGTGGCGGTGCTCTTGATGGACGCCACGGAGCCCGCGGTGGACCAGGACGCGAAGCTCGCGGGCCTGTCCATGGACCGCGGCCGCGCGCTGGTCATCGTGGTGAACAAGTGGGACCTCATCGCGGAGGACAAGCGTCGCCAGGAGGCCTTCCGCGAGGATCTCAAGATCGCCCTCAAGTTCGTGGGCTACGCGCCGGTCATCTTCACGTCCGCCCTGCACGGCTCCAAGGTGGAGAAGGTGGTGGACGTGGCGGTGGAGCTGGCCAAGCAGTTCCGCTTCCGGGCGCCCACTCCGCAGCTCAACAAGCTGCTGGATTACATGGTGGACAACAACCCGGCGCCCATCGTGAAGAGCAAGCCGCTGCGCCTGTACTACATCGCCCAGGTGGCGGCGGCCCCGCCGACCTTCACCCTCACCTGCAACGAACCGCAGGGCGTGCCGGACATGTACAAGCGGTACATCACCAACCAGATCCGCAAGACGTTCGACTTGCGGGTCCCCATCCGCCTGCTCTTCCGCGAGCGGCCAGGCAAGGCCAAGCGCGAGGCGCGCAAGAAGCCGCACCTGGCCGGCAAGGGTGGCAAGGGCGGGAAGCGGGCAGGGCGCGACTGACCGCGCTCGCGCGTTGACACTCCCAGCGGGCGCTCTTTACAGTGCGCCGCTTTCCCAGAGCGAAGAGCACCGTAGCGCCGGAGAGAGGTCCCTTCATCGTGGCCCAGCAGAAGACCGAGAAGATTCGCCAGCAGGAGCTTCGTCAGCCGGACGCCTTCCAGAAGGTGGGAGCGGACGCGCGGGACTGGCTGATGCAGCGCCAGAAGTTCCTCGCTATCGGCGCGGGCGTGCTCGTGCTGGGCGCGGTGGGCGTCGCCATTGCCAGTGAGGTCTCCAAGCGCGGCGAGGAGACTGCCTCCATGGCCCTGGGCCATGCGCTCACCGTCCTGGACCGCCCCGTGACGGGCGTGGACCCGGCGGACCCGTCCGCCACGGAGCCCCCGTTCCCCACGGAGCGGGCCCGCGACGAGGAGGTCGTGAAGCAGCTGGCCGCCTTCCGCAAGGAGCACGGCGGCACGCGCTCGGCGACGACGGCCGCCCTGCCGCAGGCCAAGGCCGAGTTCCGGCTGGGCAAGAGCGACGACGCCCTGGCGTCCCTGGACGTCTTCCTCAAGGGCGCCCCGGAGAACGACGCCCTGCGCGCGAGCGCCCTGGAAGGCCAGGGCTACGCCTACGAGGCCAAGGGTGACTACGCCCAGGCCATCACCTCCTTCGAGGCGATGGAGAAGGCGGACACCGGCGAGTACCTGATCGGCATGGGCGCGTACCACAAGGCGCGCATGCTGATCCTCCAGGGCAAGAAGGACGACGCCGCCCAGGTGCTGTCGAAGATTCCGACGGACCACCCGAGCAGCGCCGCGGCCCGTCAGGCCACCGAGCGCATGGCGGTGCTGGCCGCGGAGGGCGTGAAGGTGCCCACGCCGGCACCGCCCGCCGCGCCGGCCACGGACTCGGGGCAGCCGTAGCGCGCTCATGACCATGCGGCTTGCTCGGTGGAAGCGGTGGGTGGGAATGGTGGCCGGGGTAGGGCTCCTGGCCGGGTGCGCGACGGCGCCGCTGTACGGCAACCCGGAGCTGCCCGCGGCGCCCCGTCAGCCGCCGGTGGATTTCTTCCAGGTGAACTGGTGGACGGGGCTCGTCGACAAGGTCCCGCTGCTGGAGTACTCGCCGCGCGAGCCCGCCTCTCCGGTGTACGACCCGGACAGCCGGAACGTCATCGTGCAGACGCGTGACGGTTACGTCCGCGCGGTGGGGCCGGACGCGAAGGTGTCCTGGACCTTCCGCACGGGGGCCCGTGCGCTCGCGGGCGGCATGGTCAGCGAGGGCGTCGTCTACCTGCCGGGCGGTGACGGCGTGCTGTACGCGCTGGACGGCCGCACCGGCGCGGTGAAGTGGAAGTACGCCACCAGCGAGTCCCTGGCCACGGTGCCGGTGCTCGCGGACGGCCTGGTGCTGGTGACCACGGACACCGACACGGTGTTCGCGGTGAAGGCCACGGACGGCACCTGGGTGTGGCAGTACCGGCGCGATCCTCCGTCCGGCTTCACCATCCGGGGCGCCTCCGCTCCGAAGGTGGACCAGGGCACCGCGTACGTCGGCTTCTCCGACGGCTTCCTCGTCGCCCTCAAGGTGGAGGACGGCGGCGTCGTCTGGGAGAAGTCCCTGTCGGGCACGGGCACGGAGTTCCTGGACGTGGACACCACGCCCGCCATCGACTCGGCGGGGCGGCTGTATGTGGCCTCGTACAAGAACGGCCTGTACGCCCTGGAGGCGGACACCGGCGCCGTCATCTGGAACGCCAGCGTGGGGGGCCTGACGTCGCTCCTGTCGCGCGGCGAGGTGGTGTTCGCCACCGGCGACGGCCGCCTGGACGCCTACCTGGGAGAGACGGGGAAGCTCATCTGGTCGCTCCCCCTCAAGGACAAGACGGCGTTCGCTCCCGTGTTGGCGCGGGGAATGCTCCTGGTGCCCAACGAGCGTGCGCTGCTGTTCGTGGATCCGACGACGGGCAAGTCTCGCCTGGCGTGGAACCCGGGCGTGGGCATCTCCGCGCCGCCGTTCGTGGTGGGCTCGCGGGTGTACGTGCTGTCCAACAACGCGTACCTGTACGCGCTGGACATGAACGACGTGAAGAAGGGGCCGCGCGGGTGACGCGCGCAGTGCCCCGGACGGTGCGGGTGGTGGCCGCGCTGATTCCCCGGCCCGGTCCGGAAGACGGCGGGCCGCGGTACCTGGTCCAGCAGCGCCTTCCCGGTGGGAGCCGCGCGCTCCTCTGGGAGTTCCCCGGCGGCAAGGTGGAGTCGGGCGAAACGGACGAGGCCGCCCTCGCGCGCGAGTGCCGCGAGGAGCTGGACGTGGAGCTGTCCGTGGGCCGCCGCCTCTGGGAGGGCCGGCACACGTACCCGGACCTCACGGTGGAGCTGGTGCTGCTCGCGGCCACGATTGTGTCCGGTGAGCCGAAGCCGCTGGGCGCGCACCAGCTGGCGTTCCACACGCCCACGGAGATGCAGGCGCTGCCGTTCTGCGAGGCGGACGTGCCGCTCCTGGATGACTTGCTGGCGGGAAGGCTGGGTGCGCTCGATTGATGCTGCTGCACACGTTCCAGCTCATCCCCGGCGTGGGGCCGTGGCGCGAGAAGGACCTGTGGTCCAAGGGCATCCGGACCTGGGATGACTTCCCGGACGGCGGCATCGTCATCAGCCGCAAGGCGGACACGGCGGCCCGCGAGCGCATCGCGGAGGCCCGCGCGGCGCTGGCCCGAAAGGACTTGAAGGACCTGGCCCGCATGGTGCCGTCGCGCGAGCACTGGCGTCTGTTCCCGGAGTTCCAGGACGACGCCGTCTACTTCGACATCGAGACGGACGGCAGCAAGACGCAGGTGCCCACGGTGGTGAGCCTGTTCGACGCCGCGGGGCTGCACGTCTTCATCCAGGGCCGGAACATGGACGCGCTGCCAGCGGCCATGGCGAAGCGGCGGCTGTGGGTGACGTTCAACGGCTCGTGCTTCGACGTGCCGGTGCTGAAGGAGTACTTCGGCGAGAAGAACTTCCCGGTGCCGGAGGCGCACATCGACCTGCGCTTCGTGACGCGGCGACTGGGGATGGGCGGCGGGCTGAAGGAGATTGAAGACAAGCTGGGCGTGGGACGGCCGCCGCACCTGAAGGGCGTGAATGGCTACGACGCGGTGCTGCTGTGGCGCGCGTACCTGCGGCGTGGCGACGTGGAGGCCCTGCGCTACCTGGTCGAGTACAACCTCTACGATTCGTTCCAGCTCCGGTCGCTGATGGACCTTGCGTACAACAAGGGCGCGGACGACCTGAACCTGGACGTCCCCCGGCTGAAGGTCTTCGAGCGCGGGGACCTGCTCTACGACGTGAGCCGGGTGCTCCTGGAGTTGGGCCCCACCGAGCGCGACGTGGACACGCTCGCGCGCGTGCGGGCCATGGAGCAGGATTCCTGAGCGGCCAGGTCGTGCCTTGGGTGGGCAGGCCGCGGCCCGGCACGCCGTGGGGCATCCCCAGCCGCCGCGTGGCGCTCACCCGGGTCACGACCCTGCCGGTGACGGACGCGGAGTGGGCGGGTGACGGCTTCGTGCTGCCTCCCTCAGGCGATTCGGTGGGGCTGGCCGTGGGAATGCGGCGTCTGGCCGTGCTCGGGGCGCGGGAGTCCTGGCCGCCGGAACGTGCGCTGGAGCTGCCCAGGACCGCGGGGCTCGTGGCGCTGCATCCGTCGCTCGGGTGCGCGGCGGTGCTGGGCCCGGGGCGCATCGAGATGGTGGGCCGGGCGCTGGACGGGAGTCCGGTGGACACGCCCGCGCGGACCTGGACGCGGAACACGCAGGCCCTGGGGTTCGACGTCACCGGCGAGGGCCTGTGGACGAGCGGCGTCCAGGACGGGCGGGCGTCGCTGCGAGTCCTGGATGCCCGAACGTTATCGGACGTGGCGGGGACGGAGGCGGGGCTCGAGCTCGGGGCGCCGGCGCTGGGTGAGGACGACCTGGACGGGCTGCACGAATGGATGCCGCATCCGAGCCTGCCGGTGATGGGCGTCGCGGTGAGCCTGGGCCAGGAGGGCACGTGGCTCACGTTCGTGGAGCGCGGCGGCACGGGGCTCGTGCGTGGCGCGGCGGTGGCTTCGGTGGAGGCGCCGTTCTATCCGGCGGGGTTCCTTCCGGACGGCTCGGGCTTCGTTGGCGTGGGAGGCACCTGGGTGCGGCGCTGGACGTACCCGGAGGCCACGCTGGCGGCGGAGTTCCTGCTGCCGGAGCAGGGCACGCTCGCCACGGGGTACAGCGGGCTGGTGACGGAGCAGTCGGTGCTGGTGGCGGTGGAGGACCTGTTGGAGGCGGGGGAGTGGTACCTGCTTCAACTGGACCCCGCGTCGCTGCGGCCCGTGTGCGCGTGGGAGCTGCCGTTGTCCACGGAGGTCGTCACGTCGGTGCACCTGTTGCCCGGCGGATTCATTCTGTCGCCGGAGGACGGCCAGCTCTGGAGCCTGCCGGACGAGGTCCTCTCCGCGCGGTGAACACAGGCGGCGCGGATTGTTCACGCGCGCGTGGAATGGCTCGGAGGCCTGTCTGTAAGGTCCGGCACCATGAGCGATCCGAACTTCGTGAATCAGGGCCCTGGAGCCATTCCGCCGTCGCCGGAGGCCGAGCCGCCGAAGGCTCCGTCGCGGGGCAAGGTCCTGGGCATCCTGGTCGCGCTGATGGTCGTGGGCGTGGTCGGTTCGTACTTCGGCTTGAGGAGGCAGTCCGAGGCGCCGGTGGTGACGGCACCGCCCGTGGTGGACGCGGGCGTGGCGGAGGTGCCTCCGGAGGTGTCGCTGCCGGAGAGCGACGGACGCATCCGCGATCTGGTGGGCAAGCTGTCGGTGGACCCGGAGCTGGCGAAGTGGCTCCAGGAGCGAGACCTGGCGCGCCGGTTCACCGCGTCCGTGAGCAACATCGCTGAAGGCGAGAGTCCTCGGGCTTCGCTGTTGTTCATGGCGCCCGTGGGCGCGTTCCAGGTGGGCGCGGCCGGGGCGAACGGGCGCTCGGAGATCGCGCCGTTGAGCTACGCGCGCTACGACCTGGTGGCCCGGGTGCTGGGTTCGCTGGACGCGTCCGGCGCGGCGATGGTGTACCGGGAGCTGAAGCCGCTCTTCGACCAGGCGTACCGGGAGATAGCGCCGCCGGATCAGCACTTCGAGACGGCGTTTGGCCGGGCCATCCAGCACCTGTTGGTGGTGCCGGTGCCGAAGGTGCCGGTGGAGGTGGAGTCCAAGGGCGCGCTGTATGTCTATGCGTCGCCGGAGTTGGAGGGGCTGAGCAAGGCCCAGAAGCACCTGTTGCGGATGGGCCCGGGGAACATGCGGCTCATCCAGGCGAAGCTGCGGGAGCTGCGCACGGCGCTGAACCTGCCGACCCCGGCGCCAGCCACGCCCGAGCCGTTGCCGGACCAGGCGCCGGGACAGTCCGAAACCCAGGAGTGACGGCTACCTGGACTTCTTCTTGCCGCCCTTGGCGGGCGGCGGAGGCGGCTTGGGCTTTTCCTTGTCGCCGATGATCTGGAAAGAGGCCCGGAGGTCCTCGACGTCGCGGCCGAGCGAGTCCTGGAACGACGTGCCGGTCTGCGAGTCCACGACGAGGGTGTACGAGTAGCCGGTCTTGAGCGGCTGCGGCAGGTGGATGCGGTACACGAGGCCATCATCGGCCTCGGACACGGAGTCGTCGGAGACCATGGCCCGGTCAGCCTCGTCCATGAGCCGGACGCGGTAGTTCTTGAGGCCCAGGGTGCTGCGCAGCTCCAGGTCGGAGGTGGGCTCCACGAGCGGCTTTTCCTCCAGGGCCAGGGGGATGAGCGCGGAGCCACCATCCGGCGACAGGTACTGGAGCGTGAAGACCACGGCCTCGGGACCCGAGTCCGGGGCCGCCGTGGCGCTGGTGACGCCGCCGTCCACGGGGGCCTGGGCCGTCTTGTCAGGGCAGCCCGTCAGCAGGGCCGCGGTGAGGCCGCAAAGCGCGGCGAGTCCGGTTCGTCGGAAGAGGCGCATGGGGCGGCAAGGTACGTTCCGGAACCGGGCTCGGGAAGCACGAGATTCCACGGCCGATGCCGGCCGGTTGGTGGCCGACGGTATGTTCGGCGATGGTCGGACGCATGGCCGGAGGCGTACCTCTGGCCCACGTCGATGAGCCCGACGACACATGAACGGCGGAACCAAGGCGCGGGCTGGGCCGGTTACGCGGACGCCCATGGAGGCCCTGGGCGGGCCGGGGAAGCGCCTTGAATCCTTGGGGAACCCCCAGTCTGAACGTCTGATAAGAAGCGTTATGTAAACTAAGCCTCTGGGGTCCTGGGTGGGGTTCATTGAGGCCCGTTCCCTGCCCGGCGCCGTGGCACCATGGCCGCGCTTTCCGCCGGTTCTGGTTCACGACGAGGCTCCTTCGGCGCATGGACTCCCCTCATTCCGGCGACGTCACCCGGGGCTCGCTTGGCGAGGTCGCGCGGGTCTTCCTCCGGCTGGGTCTGACGGCCTTCGGGGGCCCTGCCGCGCACATCGCGATGATGGAAGACGAACTCGTTCGGCGGCGCCGGTGGCTGTCCCCTGAGGAGTTCCTCGACCTGCTTGGCGCCACCAACCTCATCCCGGGCCCGAACTCCACCGAGCTGGCCATCCACCTCGGCCACCGGCGTGCCGGCTGGCCCGGACTGCTCGTGGCCGGCACGTGCTTCATCGTCCCGGCGATGCTCCTGACGCTCGCGGCGGCGTGGGCCTACGTGCGTTTTGGCACCCTGCCGCAAGCCGGCGCCCTGCTGTACGGCGTGAAACCCGTCATCCTGGCCGTGGTGCTCCAGGCCCTGTGGGGCCTCGGTAAGACGGCCCTGACGACGCGCCCCCGGATCGCCGTGGCCGCCGGTTCAGCCGTGGCGAGTGCTCTTGGCGTCAACGAACTGCTCATCCTGGCCCTGGCCGGCGGTTCCCTGGCGGTCTGGAGCCATTTTCGATCCTCCTCGGCGCCCAGATCGACGCTCGCCCTGACGCCTTTCGCCCTCCACGGCGTCACAGTCATGGCTGCCACTGCCGCCGCGCCGTTCAGCCTCGGCGGCCTCTTCCTGTTCTTCCTCAAGGTCGGCAGCGTGCTGTTTGGCAGCGGCTACGTGCTGCTGGCCTTCCTCCGAGCGGACCTCGTCGAGCGCTGGGGCTGGCTCACCGAGGCCCAGCTCCTGGACGCGGTGGCCGTGGGCCAGCTCACACCGGGCCCTGTGTTCACCACGGCGACGTTCATCGGCTACCTGGTGGGCGGCACGCCCGGCGCGGGGCTCGCGACGCTGGGCATCTTCCTGCCCGCCTTCGTCTTCGTGGCGCTGAGCGGCCCCCTGGTGCCCCGGCTTCGCCGGTCTCGGACAGCGGGCGCGGTGCTCGACGGCGTCAACGCGGCCTCGTTGGCCCTCATGGCCGTGGTGACCTGGCAGCTGGGACGCGCGGCATTGGTGGATGGCTGGACGGTGGCCCTGGCCGTGTTCGGCGCGGTGTTGCTTCTTCGCTGGCGGGTCAACTCGGCCTGGCTGGTGTTGGGCGGTGCCGCCGCCGGGCTGCTGTTGGCTGGGTTGTGAAGCCTTTACACATTTCTATGGCAACGAGGGACCTCAGGCCTCCCACACGCCCGGGGCGCTCTGGAGGGCTTCGGAGAGTGACTCCCGCGCCCGCCGGAGGGCCGCGTCCGCGCGCCGGGTGGCGGCGGACAGCAGCCACACCGGTGGGCCGCCCGGGAGTTCCTTCTCCAGCACCAGGCGCGGGTCCCCCTCGGCGAGCAGCGCCGGGAGCACGCTCCGCCCCAGGCCCGCGACGCAGGCATCCCTGATGCCGAGCAGCGTGTCGCACTCCACGAGGGCTTCCGCGTCCTCAGGGACAGCCTTCCACCAGCGCATGGAGGATCGGGTGCGCAGGTTCCCTGATGGCAGGACCCAGGCCGCCGAGTCTTGCCTTGCGGCCCGCGCCCGGAACACTCCAAGCCGCAGCCGCCCCAGTTGCTGTCCCCGCAGCGCACCGCCCGGCGTGTGACTCGGCCGCAAGGCCAGGTCCGTCACCCCGGGCTCCAGCGCCAGTTCGCTCTCGGAGATGCGCACCTGGATCCGCTGCGTGAAGCCGCACGTGCGCAGCGCGCCGAACAGCAGTGACGCCAGCACTTCGTTCGTGGTGATGACGAGCCGGCCTGCGCGCGCCCGGCGCTGCTCCTCGATGAGTGCCCCCACGTCCAGGGCGTGGGGGTGCATGCGGCCCGCGCGCTCGGCAATGGCGAGGCCGAGCGGCGTCGGGCGCAGCGACGCCCCACGCAGGAAGAGCGGCACCCCGAGCGCGCGCTCGAGGGCGTCCACCCGCCGCGAGATGGTCGAGTGGCGCAGCGAGAGCTCGCGCGCCGCGCCCACGACGCTCCCCGTGCGCACCAGCGCCTCCACCGTCTGCAGGTCGTCCCAGGCGATGTGCATGAACGCACATGCTGTGCGCGTCCGCGCGAGTCGTCAACGCAGGGGGCTGGGGCTATCTCTCGGGGAGTGGCAATGCAGTGACGCCACCCGGAGATGACCATGAAGACCCCCAGAAACGAGAACGAGCCGCCCCCTGACGTGCAGGCGCTGTGTGACCCCGAGACTGGGACGTGCGCGCTCCCCGGCGCGGCGCAGAAGAGCGCCGGGCCGAGCACCGAGGGGCCCATGGGAGAGGTGCTCTACGTGGGGGACCCGATGTGCTCCTGGTGCTGGGGAGGCTCGCCCGGCCTGCTTCAACTGGAGGCGGAGGCAAACCATAGAGGCATCCCCTTCCGCATCCGGGTGGGCGGGCTCCGCGCGGGAGGCGGGGACCCCTGGAACGAGCGGTTCAAAGGCTTCCTGCGCCACCACTGGGAGGAGATTGCCGCGCGCACCGGGCAGCCGTTCTCCACCCGGTTTCTCGACAGGGCGGAGTTCAACTACGACACCGAGCCTGCGTGCCGTGCGTTCCTCGTCATGCGCGGGATGCTCGAGGAGATGCCGGGACCGGAGACGCGCGCGTACGAGGTGTTTGCCTCCATCCAGCGGAAGTTCTACGCCGACGGAGAGGACCCGACCGTGGCGTCCTTCTACGAGAGCATCTGCGCCGCGCACGGGCTCGACTTCAGGGTGTTCCTGAACCGGTTCGACCATGCGGACACGAAGCGGGCGACGGCGAACGAGTTCCAGGAGGTCAGGGCCCTGGGCGTGAGCGGGTTCCCCACCGTGCTCTTCCGTGGCGGCGCCGGCCTCGAAGTGCTCGCGAGCGGCTTCGCGACCGGACCGCGCATGGTCGAGGCGCTCGAACGGGCGACGAAGCGGGCAAGGGGCGAGGCGTGAAGCTCGGTCGCCCCGTACGCTGGTGCGCGGCGGCGCTCGTCTCCGGCGCCGCCGTCACCGCCGTGCGGTCCCTGTCCTCTCAGGGCACGGGGACGAAGCGGTACAGAGCGCTCTCGATGTCGGACGTCAGGTAGACGGTGCCCGAGCGCCCCACGGCGACGCCCGTGGGCAGGTAGCCCGGTGGAAACGGAGCGCTCTCGGGCAGTCCGATGCGCAGCCCGCTCGCGACCACCGTCGACCTGCCCGTGGCGGGATCGATGCGCACCAACTGCTTGCGGCCCACCTCGGCGACGAAGAGCCCACCGTCCGGATGCCGGGCGATGCCCTCGGGGCCCTTGAGGCCCCTGGCCACCGTGCGCCTGGCGCCATCCGACAGCCGCACCCGGGTCACCTTCCCCGAGCGCACCTCGGTGACGTACACGCCGGGCTCCTGGGCGTCCGTATCGGCCGCGAGCCCCACCGGGCCCTCCAGCCCCTCGGCGACCACCGTGGTGACCGCGGGCTCGGCCGTGTCCACTCGCACGAGCCGGCCCGTGGCGCCCTCCGCGAGGATGAGCGTGCCGTCGGCGAGCTCCACCACGCCCTGGACGCCGTGGGTGTTGGGCAGGGTCCGCAGGAGCTTTCCCGTGGCCCGCTCCAGCACCTGCACGCTGCTGAGGCCGCCCAGATAGGACGTGCTCCGCACCACGTGCCAGGCGCTCACGCTCACGTTCATGGGGAAGTTCGTCGGGGAGGAAAGCACCCGGTCCGTCTGGTGGATCTTCCCATCCAGGCCGCCCACCTGGCGCAGGGCATACACATCCGCCACGTAGACCCGCTCGTCCGGATCATCCGGCGCCACGGCGATGCCCGAGGGCACGCTCAAGCGCGCCTCGACCAGCACCCGCACCGAGCCATCCGCGGGGTTGACCACGCGGATGTCGTTGTCGACCATGTTGGACACGTACACCTGGTCGTCGGGACCCACGGCCAGGTTGTCGAGTCCGGTGGGCAGCGTCGTGACGACCTCCTTGTCGCCCGAGGGCAGCCGCACCCGCACCAGCTCGCCCCTCGCCGCGTCGACCACGTAGAGGTTCTCGCGCCGCGCGTCGAAGTCGACGGCCGTCGGCATCGCGAACCCCTGGGCCACGGGCTCGATGCCGCCCGTGTCCACGTCGATGCGGGCGATCTGCCCCTTGAGCAGGAGCGGTCCGTAGAGCTTGTCGTCCGGGCCGAACTCGAAGCCGTTGAGGAAGCCGGGCCCGTCGATGACCTTGCGTGGCGGCTTCCTGCCGTTCGGGTCCACTTCCCACAGCACATCCGCCGCGCCGAGCTGGGTGGCGTAGAGCCGGCCATCGCCGCGGAAGGCCAGCGAGTTGAGGCCCGGCAGCCCCCGGGCGATGACGCGCGTCTTACCCTCCGGCGTGCGCCGCATCAGCTGGCCGGTGAAGTAGCCGGTCCAGTAGACCGAGCCGTCGGGTCCCAGGGTGACGTCATCCGCGCCGCCCAGTGGAGGCCCCACCAGGGTGCTCACCGCGCCCGTCTTCAGGTCGACGGAGTGCACCGTCTGGCCCAACAGGTTGCTGGCCAGCAGGTGGCCCTTGCCGTCGACGACGAGCCCGTGGACGCCCTGGAAGGGAGAGCCGGCCACCACCACCTCCTGGCGCCAGGCCTTGGGCGGAGCGGCCAGCACCGGAGCCCCGGCCAACACCAGACTGACGGCCAGGGACTTGGAGAGGAATCGGAACAGGGGCGCGCTCATGACTGGACCTCCGCCCCGCCGCGCGTGAGCTCCAGGCCCACGAGCTCCTCGCCCTTGCGCCACTCGCGCAGCACGTCGATGAACGCGAGCGTGTCGCCGCCGAAGGTGGCGAGTTTCATCATCTCCGGGCCCGCCTGCATTCCCTCGTTGTTGTAGTAGCCCGGCGTGCACTCGGCCCCGCCAAAGGTGGCGCTCGTCTTGAGCCGGCCGAGGATGACGTCCCACCACTGCTGTTGCGCCTGCTCCGAGGGTTCGGACACCTCGACGCCCTGTTGCAGGCACCGCGCGATGATGAAGGCGGCGTGCTGTGATTGCTCGTCGAGGATGTGCACGAAGTTGATCGCCCAGCCGCTCTGGGTCGTGGTGAACAGCATCAGGTTGGGGTAGCCGCGGCTGTGCATGCCGTGCAGCGTGGCCGGGCCCTGGGCCCAGGCATCCCGCAGCGACCGCCCTCCCCTCCCGCGGATGTCGAAGCCCAGCTTCTGGGTGTACTCTCCCGCCACTTCGAAACCCGAGGCGTAGATGAGACAGTCGACCGGGTATTCCCTTCCGTTGACCACCACGCCGGTGGGCGTGATGCGCTCCACGCCCTTTCCCTCGGTGTCGACGAGCTGGACGTTGGGCCGGTTGAACGTCGGCAGGTATTCGTCGTGAAAGCAGGGCCGCTTGCACATCTGGTTGTAATAGGGCTTGAGCGCCTCGGCCGTCGCGGGATCCTTCACGAGGGCGCCCACGCGCGCGCGGATCTCCTCCATCTTGCGGAAGTCAGACAGCTGCGCGAGCTCGGCAGCCTCTTCCGGCGACCCGGCCCTCGTGAGGTCCAGTCCCTGGAAGATGTAGGTCCAGCCGTCGTTGACCATGTCGACGGGCTGCTGGCGGCCGGAGACGATCGCGGAGAAGTTGCGGATGCGCTCCTGCTGCCAGCCCGGCTGGAGCGACTTCGCCCAGGCCTCGTCCGTCGGCTGGTTGGCTCGCACGCCGACCCCCGAGGGGGTGCGCTGAAAGACATACAGCTGCCGGGCCGTGGCGCCCAGGTGCGGAATGGCCTGCACCGACGTCGCGCCCGTGCCGATGATGCCCACGCGCTTGTCGCCCAGCTTCGTCATGGGGCTCGTAGGGCTGCCACCCGTGTAGGCGTAGTCCCAGCGGCTCGTGTGGAAGCAGTGGCCCTGGAAGGTCTCGATGCCTGGGATGCCCGGCAGCTTCGCCTTGTGGAGGATGCCGCCCGCGATGATCACGAAGCGCGCCGCGATGAGGTCACCCCGGTCCGTCGTGATGTTCCAGCGACGGGTGCCCTCGTCCCAGTCCATCGTCCGCACCAGCGTCTGGAACAAGGCGGCCTTGTAGAGGTCGAAGTGCCGGCCGATGCGCTGACAGTGGGCGAAGATCTCCGGCGCCTTGGCGTACTTCTCCCGGGGCATGTAGCCCGTCTCCTCGAGCAGCGGCAGGTAGATGTACGACTCCACGTCGCAGGCCGCGCCCGGGTAGCGGTTCCAGTACCAGGTGCCGCCGAAGTCGCTCCCCTTCTCGACGATGCGGAAGGACTCCACCCCCGCCTGACGCAGGCGCGCACCCGCCAGCATGCCGCCAAAGCCACCGCCGACGATCAGCACATCCGTCCGCTCGGTCAGCGCCGGGCGGGTGAAGCCGGGCTCGACGTAGGGATCCTTGTCGAAGTCCTCGAAGACGCCCTGGAGGGGGCGATACTGGGCATTGCCATCAGCGCGCAGCCGCTTTTCCCGCTCCTGCCGGTATTTCTCCTTCAACGCTTCTGGAGAGAAAGACAGCTCGCCCTTCGTCGTCGCAGTCATCCGCGCACGTCCCTTCGGCTGAGCGGCCGCATATGATGTACACGGCCGTGTACATCTCCGGACATACCCGAATTCCTTGGATAGGTAAACAGCCGTGTACATCCCGCCTCCCTCCGATCCCAGGTTGTCGACGCGTCAACGCGACGCGGAGCGCACGCGTGCCGCGCTCATCGATGCCGCCCGGACGCTGTTCTCCACGCGTGGCTTCGCCAGCACGGGGGTGCGCGACATCGCGGACCTGGCGGGGGTGAACTCCTCGCTCGTGGGCCGCTACTTCGGTTCGAAGCAGGGGCTGTACCGGGCGACGTTGGAGCAGGTGCTCGACATCACTCCCCTGTTGCAGGTGGAGCGTCGGCGCTTCGGCGAGGAGGTGGTGTCGCTCTTCTTCGGCGCGGAGGACGCACCGGGGCCCCTGGCGATGTTGATCCTCTCGGCGACGGATCCCGAGGCCTACGCGACGACGGTCGAACTGCTGCGGGAGAAGGCGCTGGAGCCGCTGGCGCGCTGGCTTGGCCCACCGGATGGCGAGGGGCGCGCGGCCCGGCTCAACATCCTCTGGAGCGGCTTTCTCATCAGCTGCCGGCTGATGCCCGGCTATCACCTGTCCGCGTCGGGCAACACCTCCACCCGCCGCTGGCTGGAGCAGGCCATCCAGGCGGTCGTCGACGAAGGCGGGGCATGAAGCACGTCATGCGGCTCCCGGGCTCATGAAACAACCGCCGTGTCTCACGGTGTGTCACCGGGTCATGTAAAATCCTGAAAACGGCCCAAATCCGCTAAACGCTTGATTTTCTTCGGACGGGTGTGGCGCCGGTTGGAGGATTCTTGCTGCCCCCCGTCCACCAGCTCGTCGAGCGACGAGCGACCGAACTTTCCTCCCAGATCGCCGTTGCCTCCCGGATCCGCTCCCTCACTCATGCCGCGCTGAATGCGCAGGCGAACCGGCTGGCCCATGCGCTGAGCGCCCGTGGCGCCGGACCGGATGTCCTCGTCGGCGTCTGCCTTCCGCGCAGCGTGGAGCTGGTCGCGTCCGTCCTGGGCGTCCTCAAGGCCGGAGCGGCCTGGCTTCCCCTGGACCCGTCCGCCCCTCCCGAACGCCTGCGATACATGGCCGTTTCGGCGGGGGCCCGGATTGTCATCGGCTCGGGGCCGGTCGTGGAGCCGCTCGCGGCGGACGGCATCCAGGTCCTGGCTCTGGAGGCCCTGGAGCTTCAGTCGTTCCCGGACGCGAACCCGAGCGTCACCGTGCAGCCGGACCACCTTGCCTATGTGATCCACACCTCGGGCTCCACCGGACTGCCCAAGGGCGTGATGATCAGCCACCGGGCGCTGTCCGCGTTCACCGAGTACCACCTCGGCACGTTTGGGCTGTCGCCCGCGGATCGCATTGGCGTGGTGGCCTCGCCCGGCTTCGACGCCTTCGTCATGACGCTCCTTCCGTCGCTGGCCGCGGGCGCTCGACTGGAGCTGCCACCCGACGAGGAGACCCGACTGTCGCCCCAGAGGCTGCAGGACTGGCTCCTGGCTCGGGACATCACCTGCGTCTTCCTTCCCACGCCGCTGGCCGAACGCGTCCTCCCGCTGTCCTGGCCCGAGTCCTGCGCCCTGCGCCTGATCCTCACCGGCGGCGACCGGCTGCACCTGCACCCCAGGCCCGGGCTGCCATTCCAGCTCGTGAACGGCTACGGCCCCGCCGAGTGCACCATCTACAGCACGTCCGGTGTCGTCCCTCCTGGTGACGCATCGACCGGGGAACGGCTGCCTTCCATTGGCCGTCCCATCGGTGGCGTGGAGGTGCATGTCCTCGGTCCGGAGCTGCGGCCCGTGGCGGATGGCGAGACCGGGGAGTTGTTCATCGGCGGCCCCGGACTGGCTCGTGGTTACGTGGGCTCGCCGGACCTGACCGCGGACCGCTTCATTCCGGATCCGTTCTCCCGGTTCGGCGGCGAACGGCTGTATCGCACGGGGGACATGGGCCGCCGGTTGCCGGATGGCTCGCTGGAGTTCCATGGCCGTTCCGACCGGCAGGTGAAGGTCCGTGGCATCCGCATCGAGCCCGCGGAGATCACCGCCGCGCTGCTGACCCATCCGCACGTCGGAGCCGCGCACGTCATGGCGCGGAGCGAGGGCCAGGACGTCTTCTTCGTGGCGTGGTTCGCGCCCAAGGACGCTCGGGCTGTCCCCGGGACGGAGCAGCTCCGCGAGCACCTCTGCACCTGGCTCCCCGAGGCCATGCTGCCCCGGACCTTCGTCGTCGTGGACGCCCTACCCCTCGCCCCCACCGGCAAGGTCGACGCCCAGGCGCTCCCCACGCCCGAAGCCCACGCGACCCGAAGCAGCGCCTATGTCGCGCCTCGCACGGCGCTGGAGCGTGGACTCGTCCAGGTGTGGCAGGAGGAGCTGCGCCTGGAGCGGATCGGCATCGAGGACGACTTCTTCGAGCTGGGTGGCCACTCGTTGCTGGCCACGCGGATCACCGCGCGGGTCGCGGAGGTGCTGGGGCTCCCGCTGTCTCTGACGGAGCTCTTCGCGCACCGTCGTATCTCCCAGCTGGCGAACGTGCTGGAGCCGCGTCGCGCCGAGCCCTCGAAGGACGTGCTGCCTCCCGTGGTCCGCGCCGCCGACCCCGAACGGGCTCCTCTGTCCGTGCAACAGGAGCAGGTCTGGTTCCTCCAGAAGCTGTCTCCCGGCAGCATCTCCTACCAGGCGCAGACGACCGTCCGTGTGCTGGGTGGGCTGGACCTGCCGGTGCTCGAACGCGCGCTGACGGAGATCACCCGGCGACATGAACTGCTGCGGACGACCTACGAGGAAGTCGACGGTAGGCCGTGGCAGCGCGTCCTTCCCGTGACGCCGGTGCAGGTCCCGCTGATCGACCTGTCCGGGCTGCCCTCGGTCGAGCGGGAACACCGGCGTGAGGAGGCCCTCCGCCAGGAGCTACGGCGGCCCCTGTCGCTCTTCGAACCGCCGCTCGTGCGCTGGACCGTGGTCCGTCTGGATCCCGATGATCACGAGCTGGTCCTCGTGGAACACCACGTCGTCCACGACGGCGTGTCCTTCTCCGTGCTGATGCGGGAGTTGGACGCGCTCTACAACGCGTATCTGCGCGGTGAATCCTCGCCGCTCCCGGAGCTTCCGGTGCAGTACCGCGACTTCGCGGCATGGCAGCGCGAGGCGCTCGATGGTCCGGCCATGAAGGCCCAGCTCGACTTCTGGCGGACGCGGCTGGCCGGTGCGCCGGAGGTGCTGCCGCTGCGCACCGATCACCCGCGCCCCCGCGTGCAGACCTTCAATGGCGATCTGCTCCGGTTGGAGTTGCCGCCCGCCCTGCCCGGCGCTTTGCGCACGTTCTGCCAGCAGGAGGGCGTGACCCTGTTCAACGCCCTCTTCGCCGCCTTCGCCACGCTGCTGCATCGCTACACCGGCGAGCAGGACCTGTGCATCGGTTCGGCATTCGCGGCCCGGGCGGGTGTCCGGAACATCGAGAACGTCATCGGGATGTTCGTCAACGCCGTGGTCCTCCGGTGTGACGTCTCCGGCGCGCCATCATTCCGCGAGCTGGTCCGTCAGGTGCGCGACCTCACCGTGGCGGCGGCCGAGCATCAGACGTATCCGTTCCTCAAGCTGATCGAAGGCCTGGGCGTGAAGCGCGATCCCAGCCGCAATCCGCTCGTGCAGGCCATGTTCAGCTTCCATGACTCGGCCGTGCGGAGCCCCCGGCTGGGCGATGCCTCGTGCACCATCTTCGAGCGGGGCAATGGGTCGTCGAAGGTCGACCTGGACGTCGTCGCCATTCCGCACGCGGGCCGGCACCTGGGCGACCGCGAGCGCGGTGACGCGCGCATCTCGCTCATCTGGGAGTACAACCGGGACCTGTTCGACCGCTCGACCATGGAGCGGATGGCCGCGCACTTCCTCCGGTTGCTCGAGGCCGCGGTGGCCAGTCCCGGCATGCCGGTGTCGCGACTGCCGATGCTTGCGGACGCGGAGCGACAGGGCCTCCTCGCGAATGGCTCCACCAAGCACGTCAGCGCGGATCCGCCCGTGCATCAGCAGGTCCTGGCTCAGGCCCTGCGGACCCCTGACGCCGTGGCCGTGCGCGACGAGACAGGCGCCCTCACCTACGTGGAGTTGGTCCGGCGAGCGACGCTGCTCGCCGAGCATCTTCACGCGCACGGCGTGGGCGTGGAGTCGGTTGTCGGCGTCTTCGCGCCTCGTGGCCCGGAGCTCGTGACGGCCGAGCTGGGCGTGATGCTGTCCGGAGCCGCCTTCCTGCCCCTGGATCCAGAGCATCCGGCCGAACGGATCGCGCTCATCCTGGGTGACGCTGGCGTGCGTCAGGTGATCACCACCGGGCCGCTCGCGGAACGACTCCCTGCCACGGTGAAGCGCGTGCGCATCGAGTCCTTCCATGGTCCCGGCACGCCCCAGGGAGGTCTGCCCACGGAGGTGCGGCCCGGACAGCGGGCCTACGTCATGTACACGTCTGGGTCCACGGGCGTCCCCAAGGGCGTGGTGGTGGAGCACGGCGCACTGGCCCACCTCGTCGGGTGGCATCGGCGCGCATTCGGATTGGAGCCGCGCAGCCGCACCACGCTGCTCTACTCGCCCGCGTTTGATCCATCTGTCGCGGAGCTCTGGCCTGCCCTCACCGCGGGCGCGACGTTGCATGTCCCCGGACAGGACGTGCGCCTGTCCCCGGAACGGCTCCAGGCCTGGCTCCTCTCCGAGCGCATCACCTTCACGGACCTGCCCACCGCGCTCGCGGAACGTCTGCTGGCTCTGCCATGGCCGGCGTCATGTGAACTGCGCACGGTGCTCGCGGGCGGTGACCGGCTCCACGCGCGTCCCGTGCCCGGACTGCCGTGGCGGCTGTTCAATCAGTACGGCCCCACCGAGACCACCGTCACAGCCACCTCCGGCGAAGTGCTGCCCTCGGGGCCCGTCGAGACACGCCCCGCCATCGGCCAGCCCATCGACGGGACCACGGCCTACGTCCTGGACGCGGAGCTGCAACCTGTTCCCACGGGCGTCGCGGGAGAGCTGTACGTCGGCGGTGCGGGCGTAGCGCGCGGCTATCTGAACCGCCCGGCCCTCACCGCGGCGAGCTTCGTCCCCGACCCATACGCGGCACAGCCAGGCGCGCGCATGTACCGCACGGGCGACCGCGTCCTGTGCCGTCCGGACGGGATGCTCGAGTTCCTGGGCCGCATGGACGCGCAGCTCAAGATCCGAGGCTTCCGCGTGGAGCCCGCGGAGGTCGCTGTCCGCCTGCGCACGCATCCCGGACTCGCGGAGGCGCACGTCCGCGCGTGGAGCCCTCCCGGCGGAGCACCCCAACTGGTCGGCTACCTGGTGCCCCTCGCGGGTCAGCCCCTGCCCACACCGGCGCGGCTGCGTGAGCACCTGGCGCGCGAGCTGCCTGCGTACATGATTCCCTCCGCGTACGTGGAGCTGGAGGCGCTGCCACTCACTCAGGGTGGCAAGGTGGATGAACGGGCGCTGCCCGAACCCACGCCTGGAACCCAGGCGCCTCGGGTCCCGCTCGCGAACGAGCACGAGCGGCGGATCGCCACCATCTGGTGCGAGACGCTGCGCTTGGAGCACGTGGGCGCGGAGGACAACTTCTTCGACCTCGGTGGCCATTCGTTGCTGCTGGCCCAGGTGCAGTACCTCCTGAAGCACCGCATGGGCCATGACGTCCCCATGGTGACGCTGTTCGAGTTCCCCACGGTTCGTGCGCTCGCCGGGCACCTCCAGGGCCGCGACGATGGCGGCGAGGCCGCGGCCGCGCAGGCACAGCGCCAGGAGCAACGGCTCAGTGGACGTGCGCGCCTGCTGGGGCGTCAGGGGCGGCTGTCGTCGGACCGCTCGCGGGAGGAAGTAGAATGAGCGCGTCGCTCGACGTGCTGGAGGAGGAGGACCGTTCGGCGCACCTCGCGGTGGTGGGCCTGGCATGCCGGCTTCCGGGTGCGGCCAACGCGGCGGAGTTCTGGTCCAACCTGGCTGGCGGTGTCGAATCCATCACCTTCTTCGGTCCGGACGGCCAACCCTGTGCCGAACCTCCCACCGAGCGCACCGTGGGCGAGGCGGTGCCCGCGTTCGGGCTGGTCACGGATGCGGACCGGTTCGACGCGCAGTCCTTCGGCATGTCGCCGCAGGAAGCGCTGATGCTGGATCCGCAGCACCGGGTGTTCCTGGAGTGCGCGCGGGAGGCGCTGGAGGACGCCGGGTATGATCCGGCTCGGTACCGGGGCGCCATTGGCATCTACGCGGGTGGCAGTGAGACGGACTACTTGTCCGCGCTTCGGGCCCGCAGGGACCTGCTCGCGGGTGCCAGTGACTGGCAGCTCCGGCTGGCCACGGGCGTGGACTTCCTCACCAGCCGCGTGGCCTACAAGCTGGGTCTTCGCGGGCCCGCCGTCACGGTGCAGACCGCGTGCTCCACGTCCCTGGTCGCGATCCATCTGGCCGCGCAGGCGTTGCTCGCGGGGGACTGTGACATCGCGCTGGCGGGGGGCGCGTCGGTGCATGTGCCGCCCCGGTTCGGTCACTACAGCGAGGGCGGGCCGCTGTCCCCGGACGGCCGCTGCCGCGCGTTCGATGCTCGGGCACAGGGCACGGTGGGCAGCAACGGTGCGGGGATCGTGGTGCTCAAGCGGCTCGCAGATGCGCTGGAGGATGGGGACACCATCCGCGCCGTCCTCCGAGGCACCGCCGTCAACAACGACGCCGCCGGGAAGATCGGCTTCACCGCGCCGAGCGTGGAGGGCCAGTCCCGCGTCATCGAGACCGCCCTGCATGCCGCGGGCGTGGACCCCGCGAGCATCAGCTACCTGGAAGCGCATGGCACCGGCACCCGGCTGGGTGATCCCATCGAGGTCGCCGCGCTGACGAAGGCCTTCGGTGCACTTGAGCCCCGGTCCTGCTGGCTGGGTTCAGTGAAGACGAACATCGGCCACACGGACGCGGCGGCGGGCGTGGCGGGCTTCATCAAGACGGTGCTCGCGCTGGAGCACCGGAAAGTGCCACCGAGTCTGAACTTCGAACGGCCCAACCCGGAGATCGACTTCGAGCACGGCCCCTTCCGCGTGAACACGGAGCTGCGGGACTGGGACACCCACGGTCATCCGCGTAGGGCTGGCGTCAGCTCGCTGGGCATTGGCGGCACCAACGCGCACGCCGTGCTGGAAGAGGCACCCACCCTGCCCGGCTCCGAGCGTTCGCGCGCACCGCGGTTGATGGTGCTGTCGGCCCACGGTCCCGCCTCGCTGACCCGCGCGGTGGAGCGGCTCGAAGGCCACCTGCGCGCGCATCCAGAGGTGGAGCTGGGTGACGTCGCCTGGACGCTCCAGATGGGGCGTGCCGCGCACAAGCACCGAGCGTTCGCGGTGGGCCAGGACACCCCGGACGTCCTTCGCGCCCTGTCGGAACAGGATGGCTCCGCACGACACGAGGCCTGCGAGCGCCAGGTGGTGTTCATGTTCCCTGGCCACGGTGGGCAGCACGTGGGCATGGGCCGGGAGCTGTACGGTTCGCAGCCGGCGTTCCGTGAGGCCGTGGACGCGTGCCGTGCGCACCTGACGCCGCTCCTCGGGTTCGATTTGGGGACGGTGCTCCATCCGGATCCCACGGATGCCGCCGCGCTGGAGCAGGCCTCCGCCCGGATGGGCGAGTTCGTCACCGGTCAGCTCTCCGTGTTCGTCATCGAGTACGCGGTGGCGCGGCTGTGGAAGCGCTGGGGCGTGCAGCCCTCCGCGGTCGTGGGCCACAGCCTGGGGGCCTATGCCGCGGCCACGGTGGCCGGGGTGTTCCGTCTGGAGGACGCGCTGCGGTTGGTCCTGGAGCGCTCGCGCATCCTCGCGAGTCTGCCCGCGGGCGCCATGCTGGCGGTGCCGTTGCCCGAGCCGGAGCTGGCGCCCCTGCTTCACGGAGGACTCGCGCTGGCGGCCGTGAACGGGCCGGCGCAGTGCGCGGTGTCGGGGCCGGTGGCGGAGATCGAAACGTTCCAGGCGCGACTGATGGAGCGCGGAGTGGAGTCGAAGTTGCTGCGCATTCCGGGCGCGGGACATTCGCCGCTCGTCGAGCCATCACTGACCGCGTTCACCGCCTGCGTTCAGCGCGTCGAACGGCGTCCTCCACAGCTCACGTGGATCTCCGATCGCACGGGTGTGGCGGTCACGGCGGAAGAGGCCGTGGACCCGGCGTACTGGGCTGCGCACCTGCGTCACACCGTGCGCTTTGGCGATGCGCTGAACACATTGTTCGCCGGTCCGCCCGCCGTGTTCCTGGAGGTCGGGCCCGGACGGACCCTGGCGACGCTCGCGCGCCAGAACCCCGCGGCAGGGCCACACCTCACGGCGGCCACCCTGCCCCATCCCGCGGACAACACGTCCGATGCAGTCAGCGCGCTCACAGCCGCGGGGCGCCTGTGGTGCGCGGGCGTCGCGATCTCCTGGCAGGGACTTCATGGAGGCGTCGCCCGTCGCCGGGTGCCGCTGCCAACGTATCCGTTCGAACGTCAGCGCTACCTCGTCGAAGCCCCTGCTGCAGCCGCGACCGTGGCGCTCCCGGCCACGTCGGTGTCACCGCTACCCGAACCTGAACTCATGATGGAGGTGCCGGAGCTGCCCGAGGACGAAGTCGTGCGCCGGGTCGCCGCCGCATTCGCGGAGGTCCTGGGGCTGGCCCGGGTCGGGCTCCACGACAACTTCTTCGCGCTGGGGGGCGACTCGTTGATGGCGGCGCAAGTCATCGCGCGGTTGCGTCCGCATGTCGCCACGCCCCTCAAGGTGAAGGCCCTCTTCCGCGCGCCCACCGTGGCCCGCCTGACCCGCTTCATCGCGGAGTCCTCCCCGGCATGACCTCGACTTCTCCCTGGCTCGCGTGCCGCATCCGGCGCCCGGAAGCCTCCGTGCGCCTCTACTGCTTCCCGCACAGCGGCGGCTCCATTGGCGAATACGTCCGCTGGGCGGACCTGCTCCCGGACAGCGAGGTCTGGGGCGTGCAGCTTCCGGGGCGCGGGGCTCGGGCGGAAGAAGCGCCGTTCACGCGGCTGGACGAACTGGTGGACGCGCTGGTGCACGCGGTGGACTTCGGATCCTCCTTCGCGTTCTTCGGTCACAGCTTGGGGGCGTTCGTGGCCTTCGAGACGGCCCGCCGACTGCGCGACCTGGGCCGCGTGCCTCCCGATGCGCTGTTCCTCTCCGCGGCTCCAGCCCCACAGCTCCCACCGCGAGGCATCCCCGCGAGCCACCTGGACGAGGCCGGGCTCCTCACCGCCCTGGAGCCCACCTACGGCGAGCTGATCCACGAACTGCGCGAGGACGAAGAGCTGCGTGAGCTCATCCTCCCCGGCCTGCGCGCGGATCTGCAGCTCGTGGAGTCCCACCGGCACGAGGACCGCGCCCCCCTCTCCTGCGCGATGACCGTCACGGGCGGCACCCAGGACGACCTGAACCGCGCCGAGCTGGAGCCGTGGAGCGTCCACACCTCCGGGCCCTTCGCGCTCCACCTGCTGCCCGGTGGCCACTTCTACCTTCGGGATCCCGAACCGAAGTCCACCCTCCTGCGCCTCATCGCGGAAACCCTCACCAGAAGGACGCCGACCCCATGAGCCACGAGCCACTGCACCCCGCCACCCGCAGCCGCGAGGGCTTCCTGGGCCAGCTCTTCGCGGGGAAGCTCCGCTGGGACCTCGTCCGCGCGTTCCCCGAACAGGACGCGGAGGAACGCCGTCAAGGCGACGCCGTCATCGCGGAGGTCGAACAGTTCCTCCAGTCGCACGTGGACCCGGACGAGATTGAACGCACGGGCCGCATTCCGCCGGAGCTGCGCGAAGCCCTGCGTTCACGCGGCTACTACAAGCTCCAGGTGGAGCGGGCGCTGGGAGGCCGGGGCCTCTCCATGCTGAACACCTTCCGCGTCATCGAGGCCGTGATGAGCGTGTGCCTGCCGGTGGGCTACACGCTGGCCATCCACAGTGGCCTGGGCGCGGGAGCCATCATCGAAGCCGTGCAGGACGGTCCGCTCAAGGACTACGTCCGAGGCCGCGTCGCAGACGGAGTCATCTCCGGCTGGGCGGACACAGAGCCCATCGGAGCCTCCGTGCGGCGCGCGTCCACCACCGCCGTGCCCTCGGAGGATGGAACGGCGTATGTCCTCAACGGGGAGAAGGTCTTCATCGGCAACGGCTCCATCGCGGATCTGCTGAACGTCACCGCCACGCTCCAGGAAGACGGCCGCGAGCAGATCAGCCTCTTCGTCGTGGAGACCTCCAGCCCTGGCTTCCACGTCCGCGCCGAGCACGGCCTGATGGGCCTGCGAGGACTTCCCATCGCCTCGCTGAGCTTCGACAACGTGCGAGTGCCGAAGGAGCGGATGCTCGCGATGTCGCAGGAGCACTGGCGGAACACGCCGTTGCTGGAGCCGCTCAGCGCCCTGGGGCGCATGTACATCATCGTGGCCGCGTCGATGGCGCTCTCCAAGAAGTGCCTCCAGTGGTCGCGCGAGTTCCTCCACCGGCGGCTCGCGCAGGGGCGAAGGCTCGGTGACTTCGACGAGATCCAGCGCCAGGTGTCCGCCACGGCGGCGGAGGTCTTCGCCATGGAGAGCGTGGCCCGCTGGAGCCTCACGGGCGTGACGGCGGACACACTGCCCCTGCGCTGGTTCGAACAGGTGGCGGCCAAGAACATCGCGTCCCTGACGTGCGCGCGCATCGCGGACCGGACAATGTCGCTGCTCGCCGCCGAGGGCTACGAGACGTCGGAAAGCAAGGCCGCCCGGGGCGCCGCACCGGCCCCGCTGGAGCGCACGCTGCGCGATGCCCGAGCCTTTCGGGTTGCGGGAGGCGTGGACTTCCTGGTGGACCACAAGGCCGCGAGGGAAGGCCTCTTCTCCCTCTACTACCCGACGGCCGCGCACGCAGTGGAGCTGGAGTCGCCGCCTGCTCCCCTCCCCGTGGAAGAGCATCTGTCCCCCCGCAACCGCGACCATCTCCAGCACACAGCTCGGGAGGTGCACCGGCTCGCGAAGCGAAGCCTGGACCTGTCGCACCGCTACCCGGATGCGGGAGCCCTGCACGCGAGGCAGCGGACGCTCATCCTGATGAACCAGCTCTGCAACGAGCTGTTCACGATGTCCGTGACGCTGGCCCATGCGTCGGCCCTGGCTTCACGCGGACAGCCTCAAGCCGACGCGCTGGCGGACATCTACTGCACCGCCGCGCGCTACCGCCTGGAGGACCTCTGGCGCCAGGCCGATGCCGAAGCGGAGCCGGACTTCGCGGGCGTGAGCGAACGCTGGCTGACGGGCGACACACTCGATTTCCTGCTGAGTGACGTCCTCATCCGGAAGTGATCCCCATGGCGCGCTGCGCAAACAGCCGCCGTGTCGTCCTCTTGGAGGACAAGCCCCTTTGACCCCACACGGACCGAACCGCCCGCCCGGAGCGCCGTGCGCCAAAACCTGTCCGACAGTCGGACAAGTTCGCGGTGCCCGATGCCCCGGGGCGCGCTGGCTCGACGGGCGATGAAAAGCTGTCCGACAGTCGGACAAGTTCGCGGTCCTCGCGGCCCGGGGGCGCGCTGGCCCGGAGCGTGACGCGGTCGGTCAGCCCGGCGTTCCGGACCGTGAACCTTACGGCGCGGTGCGTAAACCGGTCGCTGTGTCGTCGCGGTGGATGACGCCTTCCTTCATCACGAAGAAGACCTTCTGCGTCACTCGGATGTCCTGGAGCGGATTGCCCGGCACTGCGACCACGTCCGCCAGCTTCCCCGGCTCCAACGTCCCCAGCTTGTCCGACACCCCGAGCAGCTCCGCCGTGTTCACCGTCGCGGTGCGCAGGGCCTCCGCGGGCGTCAGGCCGGCCTGCACCAGCAGCGCGAACTCCTCCGCGTTGCGCCCGTGGGCGAACACGCCCGCGTCCGTACCGAAGGCGATGCGCACGCCCGAGGAGATCGCCTTGCGCAACACGTGCTCCCGCCTCCGGTCCACCGCGCGCAGCTTGGCGACCGTGTCCGGCGGGAGCTTGCCCTGATCCGCCAGCTCCTTGATTCCGAAGAACGCAAAGGCCGTGGGCACGTACCAGGTGCCCTTCTGCTTCATCAGCGCCACGCCTTCATCGTCCATCAACGTGCCGTGCTCGATGGAGTCCACGCCCGCTCGGATGGCCCGCTTCGCTCCTTCCGCGCCGTGCGCGTGCGCGGCCACCTTGCGCCGGTGCGCGTGCGCTTCGTCCACCACCGCGTCCAGCTCCGCCTGGGTGAACTGCGGTGCGTCCGGATCCGCGTTGAGGCTCATCACGCCTCCCGTGGCGCAGACCTTGATGACGTCCGCGCCGTACTTCACGTTCTCGCGCACCTTGGCGCGCAGCGCGTCCGGCCCATCCGCCACGCCGCGGCTGGCGTCCTGGGCCAGCAGTCCCTTGCGGAACGAATTGCCGTAGTCGCAGTGCCCGCCCGTGGAGCTCAGGCTGGACGTCGCCGCGAGGATGCGCGGCCCCACCACGATGCCGCGCGCGGTCGCGTTGCGCAGCCCCACGTCGATGAAGTCCTCCGCGCCCAGGTTGCGCACGGTGGTGAAGCCCGCCATCAGCGTCGCCTTGGCCCACGGCAGCGTGTCCAACGTCTGCTCCGGGATGGTGCGCTGGAAGCTGTCGACCAGATCCTTGCGCCAGTCCGGACCGGGCTCCACCGTCAGGTGCGTGTGCGCGTCCATGAAGCCCGGCAACAACGTGGCGTCGCCCAGGTCCACGATGCTCGCGCCCTCCGGCACGGGCGTCTTCGGGCCCACGCCCACCACCCTTCCCTCCGACACCACCACCACGCCCGGGGTGATCATCTTCCCCGCCTTCGCATCGAACAGGCGGGCGGCCTTCAGCACCTGGACCCGAGCGGGTTCAGCGGCGGATGCGGAGGACAGAGACCACAGGAGGGAGCCGAAGAGCAGAGCGCGTCGCAAGGTCCCTCCATGCTACCGTGTTGCCGCGTTGCCTCAGCCCGCTCGCATCCGATCGAACTCCACGGAGCAGTGCGCTGAGAACACCTTCACCTCGTGCCCGTGGGCGCGCACCAACCCTCGCAGCCGCTCCTGGTTCTGGAGCCGCACGGCGTTGTTCTCGGAGAACAGCCGTTGGAATAGCGCCAGTCCCAACGGGCTTCGCGGCGCCACAGGGTTCACCTCGTGGTGGCTGAAGTACGCGTCCCCCGCGTGCAGCACCCAGCCTCCGGGCCCCTTCACCGCGACGCCGCAGTGGCCCGCGGTGTGGCCCGTCAGCGGCACCAGCAGGACCTCGGCGTCCAGGCCTGGAATCAGCCGCACCGCCTCGAAGCCGAACCAGCGCTCACCCTCCACCGCGTACCGGCTCCACTTCGGGCCGTGGGCCCACTGCACTGGCTTGTAGCCTTGCCTCGCGCCCGCCACCGGGGGCACCACCGCCGCGGCGTGCTCGTCCCCGAAGATGTGGACCTGGGCGTCCGGGAAGTCCGACAGGCCGCCGACGTGATCCAGGTCCAGGTGCGTGGGCACGATGTGCCGGACGTCCTCGCGCCGGAAGCCCAGCCGCTCCACCTGGGCCAGCGCCGTTTCCGCCGGGTCCAACCGGGGCGTGTTCCGTCTCACGAAGCGCTGTCCCAGACGCCCCTGCGCGTCCTGCACGTCCCGGGTCCCCAGACCCGTGTCCACGAGCACGAGCCCCTGGGACGTCTCCAGCAGCAGGCAGTGGCAGACCATCCGGGCCCGCTCGAACAGGCCGCCCGAGCCCGTGACGAACCGGGCACTGGCGGGACACAGGGTTCCACAGTTGAGGTGATGGATTCGCATGTCCGGCAAGGTACGGACCGGGCCCGCCGCCCGATTGGAGGAATCGGCCATCCTGCCCGGGCCCCGGGTTGAAGCGAGGGTCCGTCCGTCCCATGCTTCCTCCCGCATGGCCGCCCTCGCAGACAACGCGCTGGCCCCCCGGGCCGACCTGTCCCGCTTCGTCCAGCGCGTGCGCGTGCTCTGGCGTGGTCCCTCTTCGGGCGACTACGTCCGCGTGCCGGACGGCACCGTGGAGCTGGTGATCCGCGTCACCTCCACCACCTGTGACGTGCACGCCCTGGGCCCCCGGGAACACGTGGTGCGCAAAGCGCCCTCGGAGGTGCCGCCCGACACGCTGGGCATCCAGTTCAAGCCCGGCGGCGCCTACCCCTTCTTCGGCCTGCCCATGTCGGAGCTGGCCCACCGGTCGCTCTCCATCGACACGCTCTGGGGCAAGGCGGACGGCTCCCGGCTCCGTGAAGCGCTCGCGGAAGCTCCGTCTTCCCAGGCCCGTCTGCGCACGGTGGAGGCCGCGCTCGTGGACCGGCTCCACCGGGACGATGTCTATGAACCGGCCGCCGCGTACCTCGTGCGGCGCGGTGTCCGCCTGCTCTCCGGCCCTGGGGAACTCCCTCGCGTCGCGGACCTGGCTCGCACATTGGGCGTGAGCGAACGGCACCTGCGCCGCGCGTTCGACGACGTGCTCGGCATGGGACCCAAGTCCTTCGCCCGGATCGTGCGCTTCCAGCGCGCGCTTCAGGCCTCTACTGGCCAGGGCGCACGGCCGGACTGGGGAAGCATCGCCGCCGGTGCGGGCTACTATGATCAGGCCCACCTGATCGCGGACTTCCGGGCCGTGCTCGGCACCACGCCGGGTGCATGGGCGCGCGCTCGCGCGGCCTGAGCCCGCCAGGACGCGCCGCGGCGGGAATACCGGCATCTCCGTGACCCATTTGGCCGGCTTCCGGTTCCTGCTGAAGAATTCTTCAGTCACGACGGAGGGTGGCTTGCCGCGGCGGACGCGGCGCGTCGTCGCCGGATGTGGAGAATCCGCGCCCTTGGATGCTCCCCAAGGAATCGTTTCGTCGCTCGTACGTTGACCGACTCGCGGAGGCGTTTTCCCAGCTTGACCGACGCTGGGCCATCCCTCACAAACGCCCCGTCCCCGCGGAGCTCCGTCCCGCGGCCCGAAAGGATCCCATTCAATGAAGCGATTGGTCGTCATCGCCGCCCTCGTGGGTGCCGCTCCGGCGCTCGCCGATGAAGGCATGTGGACGTACAACAACTTCCCCGCCGCCAAGGTGAAGGAGAAGTACGGCTTCCAGCCGGATCAGCAGTGGATGGACAAGCTCCGCCTGGGCGCGGTGCGTCTGGCTGGCGGCTGCTCGGCGAGCTTCGTGTCGCCGGACGGCCTGGTGATGACCAATCACCACTGCGCGCGCGGCTGCATCGAGCAGCTGTCCACCGCGAAGCAGGACTACCTGGCCAACGGCTTCTACGCGAAGGCGCAGGCCGAGGAGAAGCAGTGCCCGGCGATGGAGGTGAACCAGCTCGTTGAGATCACCGACGTCACCGAGCAGCTCAACAAGGCCACCGCGTCGCTGACCGGCAAGCAGTACTCGGACACGCTGAAGGCCGAGATGTCCAAGGTGGAGAAGGCCTGCTCCAACGGCGACGACAAGGTGCGCTGCGACCTGGTCACGCTGTACCAGGGCGGCAAGTACAACCTGTACAAGTACCGCCGCTTCCAGGACGTGCGCCTGGTGTTCGCCCCGGAGCACGCCATCGCCTTCTTCGGCGGTGACCCGGACAACTTCGAGTTCCCCCGCTACGACCTGGACGTGACGTTCGTGCGCGTCTACCAGGACAAGCAGCCGGTGAAGACGCCGGACTATTTCAAGTGGTCCGAGGGCGGCGCGAAGGAGAACGATCTCACGTTCGTGGCCGGCAACCCGGGCCGCACCTCGCGCGCGCTGACCATCGCGGAGCTGGAGTACACCCGCGACGTGTCCCTGCCCAAGACGCTCATGTACCTCTCCGAGCTGCGCGGCATGCTCACCGAGTTCCAGAAGCGCGGCCCCGAGCAGAAGCGCATCTCCAGCAACCTCCTGTTCGGCGTGGAGAACGGCCTGAAGGCGTCCAAGGGCCGCCACGAGGCGCTGCTCGACAAGAAGTTCTTCGCCTCCAAGGTCGCCGCGGAGCAGGAGCTGCGCAAGAAGGTCGACGCGAACCCCGAGCTGAAGAAGAAGTACGCCGCCGCCTGGGACGAGATCGCCAAGGCGGAGGCCCAGTTGATCACCCTCCGCAAGGACCTGAACTTCCTCGAGCAGGGCAATGGGCTGTCCTCCGGCCTGTTCCACACCGCCCGGGCGCTGGTGCGCGCCGGCGACGAGCTGCCCAAGGACAACGGCCAGCGGCTGCGCGAGTTCAACGACGCCAACCTGACCGCCCTCAAGGCGCAGCTCTTCAGCCCCGCGCCCATCTACCCGGAGCTGGAGATCGCCCGCCTGACGTTCGGCCTCACCAAGATGCGTGAGGAGCTGGGCGCCAAGCACCCGTTCGTGAAGAAGGTGCTGGGCAAGGAGTCCCCGGAGCAACTCGCCACCCGCGTGGTGAAGGGCACGACGCTGAAGGACCCGAAGGCCCGCAAGGCGCTCTGGGACGGCGGCAAGAAGGCCGTGGACGCGTCCAAGGACCCGATGGTCCAGCTGGCCCTGCTGGCGGATCCGGACGCCCGCGCCATCCGCAAGAAGTTCGAGGACGACGTCGAGTCCATCATCAAGAAGAACAGCGAGCTGGTCGCCAAGGCGAAGTTCGACATCTACGGCACCAGCCAGTACCCGGACGCGACCTTCTCTCCGCGCGTGTCCTTCGGTTCCGTGAAGGGCTACACGGATGAGGGCCAGCAGGTCGCCCCCATCACCCAGATGTCCGGCACCTTCGAGCACGCCACGGGCCAGGAGCCGTACGCGCTGCCCAAGTCGTGGGTGAAGTCGGAGAAGGTCATCACCGGCACCACGCCGATGAACTTCGTCAGCACCAACGACATCATCGGCGGCAACTCCGGCTCGCCCGTGCTGAACAAGAACCAGGAGGTCGTCGGCCTGGTGTTCGACGGCAACATCCAGTCGCTGGGCGGCGAGTACGGCTTCGACGAGTCCGTGAACCGCACGGTGGCCGTGCACTCGGAAGCCATCATCGAGGCGCTCCAGAAGATCTACGGCGCCAACCGCGTCCTGGAAGAGCTGCGCCCCGGCAGCACCAAGGTCGCGCCGGTGAAGGCGAACCCGGCGGGGTAGTCTTCCCCCTGGCTTCCTGAAGCACCCCAGAGGCTGCCCGGTTCGCTCCGGGCAGCCTCTTCGTTCATCCCCATTCCAGGAACTCCATGCGCCTCCGCCCTGCCCTCTTCGCCGCCGCCCTCGCGCTGCCGGCCTGCGCCGCGAGGCAGCCCGTGGAGCCGGCGCCCGCCACGGTCCAGGACGTGGTCTCCACGGTGGACGTGGACCACTTCTGGGAGGCCTACGACGCAGTGCGGGCCACGACGGATCCATCCGGGCAGCTGGCCCGGTTCCAGGCGCTCTACGTCGACCGGGGCACGCCCGGGCTGCACAGCTTCATGCGCGCCAGGCGCTACACGGCGCAGGGCTACGTGGACGCCATCCGCGACTACCCCCGGTTCTGGGAGTCCGTGCGCCCCCTGACGGCGCGCGCCCGGGACGCCGTGGCCCACGTGGCCCCCACGCTGGAGCGCTTCCGGGCCCTCTACCCCCGGCTGGGGAGCGCGGAGGTGTACTTCACCGTGGGCGCCCTCAACTCCAGCGGCACCGCGCTGGACGGCCGGGTGCTCCTGGGCGCGGAGCTGGCCACCGGCGACGCGCGGGTGGACGTGTCCGAGCTGCCGCCGAAGCTGCGCGCGGGCCTGGGCGCCTACTTCCAGAGCCGCCCCCATGAAGGCCTGGACCTGCTCATCGCCCACGAGGCCGTGCACACGCGCCAGAAGGCCCCCGCGGACGTGCTGGTGGACTGGGTCGTCTACGAGGGCGTGGCGGACTTCGTGGCCGAGCAGGTCACCGGCCGGCTGCCCGCGCTGGCCTACGTCACCTACGGCCCCCAGCACGACGCGGAGCTGCGCGAGCGGTTCCGCGAGGCCCAGGACTCGACGCGCTTCTCACCGTGGCTCTGGTCGGGCCCGGACAACGCGGACGGCGTGGCGGACCTGGGCTACTACGTGGGCTACGCCATCGCTCGGGCGTACCATGCGAAGGCCCCGGACAAGCAGGCGGCGCTCCAGCGGATGATCGAGCTGGACTACGCGGACACCGCGGCGGTGAAGACCTTTGTCAGGGAGAGTGGCTACCTGGAGTGAGGTCACGGCGCCCCGGCACTTCCCCCGGGGACAGGAGACAGATGGACGCGCGCGCCGAGCAGTTCATGCGGGACGGGTTCCTTCGCATCGACGGGGCCTTCCCCCGGGAGGTCGCGGACGAAGCCCGGGCCCTCCTCTGGCGGGACACGGGGTGTGACCCGGACCGGCCCTCCACCTGGACCCGCCCCGTCATCCGCCTGGGCATGTACACCCAGAAGCCCTTCGTGGACGCGGCGAACACGCCGGTGCTGCACGCGGCGTACGACGAGCTCGTCGGTGCCGGGCGGTGGCTGCCGCTCGGGGCGATGGGCACGTTCCCCGTGCGCTTCCCCTCCCCGGAGGATCCGGGCGACGCGGGGTGGCACATCGACGTGGGGTTCGACTTCGACAAGCCGGACTTCATGGACTGGCGCGCCAACGTCGCCTCCAAGGGCCGGGCGCTGCTGATGCTCTTCCTCTTCTCCGACGTGGGCGAGGACGACGCGCCCACCCGCATCCGCGTGGGCTCGCACCAGGACATCGCGCGGCTGCTGGGACCGGCGGGCGAAGCAGGCCTCACGCTCCGTCAGCTCGCGGCCAACGGCTTCGCGGAGTCCGCCCACCGGCGGGAGGTCCTCGCCACGGGCGAGGCGGGCACGGTGTACCTGTGCCACCCCTTCCTCGTGCACTCGGCCCAACCCCACAAAGGAACGCGGCCGCGCTTCATGGCGCAGCCGCCACTGCTGCCCCGGGAGCCCCTGAGCCTGGCCCGGCTCCCGGAGGACACGTCGCCGGTGGAGGAATCCATCCGGCGCGCGGTGACGTGAAGCGCTACCGCCTCACTCCCACTCGATGGTGGCGGGCGGCTTGGAGGAGATGTCGTAGACGACGCGGTTGATGCCGCGCACCTCGTTGGTGATGCGCGAGGAGATCTTCTCCAGGATGGGGAACGGGATGCGGGCCCAGTCCGCCGTCATCCCGTCCACGCTGGTGACGGCGCGCAGCACGCAGGTGGACTCGTAGGTGCGCTCGTCGCCCATCACGCCCACGCTCTGCACCGGCAGCAATACGGCGAAGGCCTGCCACACTTCCTTGTACAGGCCGGCCTTGTGGATCTCCTCCTGCACGATGGCGTCCGCGCGGCGCACCAGGTCCAGGCGCTTCTCGTTCACCTCGCCCAGCACGCGGATGGCCAGGCCCGGGCCCGGGAACGGCTGACGGGAGACCATCTCGTCCGGCAGGCCCAGCTCGCGGCCCAGGGCGCGGACCTCGTCCTTGAAGAGCTCGCGCAGGGGCTCCACCAGCTTGAGCTTCATCTGCTCCGGCAGGCCGCCCACGTTGTGGTGGCTCTTGATGGTGACGGACGGGCCCTTCCAGGACACGGACTCGATGACGTCCGGGTACAGCGTGCCCTGCGCCAGGAAGCCCGCGTCCTGCACGTCGCGCGAGGCCTCCTCGAACACGGCGATGAACTCCCGGCCGATGATCTTCCGCTTCTGTTCCGGATCCGTGACGCCGGCCAGCTTCGACAGGAAGCGCTCGCGCGCGTCCACCGTCTTCAGCGGCACGTGGAAGCGGTCCACGAAGAGCGCCTCCACCTGGGCCCGCTCGCCCTGACGCAGCACGCCGTTGTCCACGAAGATGCACTGGAGCCGGGGGCCAATCGCCCGGTGCAGCAGCAGCGCCGCCACGGAGCTGTCCACGCCGCCGGACAGCCCGCAGATGACGCGGCCTTCTTCACCGACCTGCTTGCGGATGGTCTCCACCGCCTCGTCGATGAAGCCCTTCATCGTCCACGAGCCGGAGACCTTGCAGTCGTTGAAGAGGAAGGCGCGCAGCATGGCCTTGCCCTGCGGCGTGTGGACCACCTCCGGGTGGAACTGGAAGCCGTACCAGGGGTTCGTCTTGTGGGCCGCCGCCGCGAAGGGCGAGTTGCCGCTGCGGCCGATGGCCTCGAAGCCGGGCGGCAGCTCGTCCACCCGGTCGCCGTGGCTCATCCACACCTGCACCTGGTCGCCCGGGCGGAACTCCGCGAAGGGGCCTCGCGCGCTCAGGACCTCCACCGCCGCGCTGCCGAACTCGCGGTGGGCGCCCCGGTCGATGCGGCCTCCCAGGAGCTTGGAGATGAGCTGGAGGCCGTAGCAGATGCCCAGGACGGGGACGCCGGCCTCGAAGACGAAGGGGTCGCAGCGCGGGGAGCCGGGCGCTTCCACGGACGCCGGCCCGCCGGAGAGGATGATGCCCCTCGGCGCGAACTGCCGGATGTCGGCGGCGGGTAGGTCCGGGCGGTGGATTTCGCAGTAGACGCCCAGCTCGCGCACACGGCGGGCGATGAGCTGGGTGTACTGGCTCCCGAAATCAAGGATCAGGATCTTCTCGGAGTGCAGGTCCACCGGCGATTCTCCCAGGGGGCGTCGTTGACGGGTGGGGGCCCTTATCGCTACAAACTTCGGGAAATCAACGCTGAAAGGCCGTCAATTGTTCGTGCGCCGCCTGTCCGCTTCCACTGCAGCAGCCATGCTCCTCCTGTCCGCCTCGGGGTGCGTGAAGGAGATCACCTCCGACGAGCGTCTGGAGCGTGACACCCGCAGCGTCGCGGTGAAGGACGCGCCCGGGGTCGAGGCGTTGTCCAAGCTCACCTGTGACGACACCTCCGCGCCCCTCAACAAGGCCCGGGACGTGAACCGCCCGGAGTCCGACCGGCTGGTGGACTACGTCAACCTGTACTCCTCCCTGAAGGACCGCACCCACACCTTCGAGGAGGCCATGTCCCGCAACCCGGACCTGAGCTACCGCGAGGGCAGCCAGAACCTGGTCAACGCCAAGGACGCCTGCATCCAGCAGACCGCGGACGTCCGGGTGGAGTTCGAGACCTACCTGCGTGAGCTGGTGGCCGTGCCCACGGTGCAGGAGATCAAGGGTGGCAACACCGTCACGGTGGCCCGCCTGGACTTCGGCACCCTGAAGAAGGCCATCGAGACGCTGGACCCGGACGACCGCGAGTCGCTCCTCCAGAGCGTGAACTCGGCGGAGAAGCGCGTGTCCGCCACGGTCGCCCCCCCCGAGGACACGTCCACGGGCAGCGGCAAGCCGCGTCGCGGCAAGTAGTCGCCGTAGCACTCCCCCGGCGCACTGGCCGGGGGAGACTCCCCTGCCCCGAAGCCTCCCGGTGACGGTGAGGCCTTGGGGCGATTTGACGCCCTACTCCATCCGGTAGTTGGGCGCTTCCTCGGTGATGATGACGTCGTGCACGTGGCTCTCCTTGAGCCCGGCGGACGTGATGCGCGTGAAGGTGGCCTTCGTGCGCAGCTCCTCGATGGTGGCGCAGCCCACGTAGCCCATGCCGCTGCGGATGCCGCCCAGCATCTGGTGCACGTTCATGGAGAGCGTGCCCTTGTACGGGACGCGGCCTTCGATGCCTTCCGGCACCAGCTTCACCGCCTCCACGTCGGACTGGAAGTAGCGGTCCTTGGCGCCCTGCTTCATGGCGCCCAGGCTGCCCATGCCCCGGTAGCTCTTGTAGCTGCGGCCCTGGTACAGGATGACGTCGCCGGGGGACTCCTCGGTGCCGGCGAACAGCGAGCCGATCATCACGGAGCTGGCGCCCGCGGCGAGCGCCTTCACGATGTCGCCCGAGTACTTGATGCCGCCGTCGGAGATGATGGGGACGCCGTGCTTGTCCGCCTCGCGGGCGCAGTCGTCCACCGCCGTCACCTGGGGCACGCCCACGCCGGCCACCACGCGGGTGGTGCAGATGGAGCCCGGGCCAATGCCCACCTTCACCGCGTCCACGCCCGCTTCAATCAGCGCGCGCGTGCCTTCCGCGGTGGCCACGTTGCCGGCGATGAGATCGAAGCCCTTGAAGTTCTTGCGCGTGTCGCGCACGCCTTCGATGACGCCCTTCGAGTGGCCGTGCGCGGTGTCCACGACGATGACGTCCACGCCCGCCTTCACCAGCGCGTCGATGCGGGCCTCGCGGTCCGCGGACACGCCCACGGCGGCGGCACAGAGCAGGCGGCCCTTGGCGTCCTTGGCGGCGAACGGGTGGGTGCGGCGCTTCTCGATGTCCTTGATGGTGATGAGGCCCTTGAGCTCGTAGGCCTCGTTCACGACGAGGAGCTTCTCGATGCGGTGCTCGTGCAGCAGCTTCTGGGCGTCGTCCTGGGTGATGCCCTCGCGGCCGGTGACGAGCTTCGTCGTCATCACGTCCTCGACCTTCTGGGAGAAGTTCTTCTCGAAGCGCACGTCGCGGCTGGTGAGGATGCCCACCAGGCGCTTGCCCTGCACCACGGGCACGCCGGACACGCCGTGCATCTTCATCAACTCCAGGGCGCGGGCGAGCGGCGCCTTGGGTTCGATGGTGATGGGGTCCACGACCATGCCGCTCTCGAACTTCTTGACCTTGAGGACCTCCAGGGCCTGCTGCTCGGGCGTCATGTTCTTGTGGATGACGCCGATGCCACCCTCCTGGGCCATGGCGATGGCGGTGCGCGCCTCCGTCACGGTGTCCATGGCGGCGGACAGCAGAGGAACGTTCAGCCGGATGTTGCGGGTGAGGCGGGTGGTGAGGTCGGCATCACGCGGGGTGACGGCGCTCTCACCGGGCAGCAGGAGCACGTCGTCGAAGGTGAGGGCCAGCCGGATATCGGGGTTCAACATGGGGGCTCCCGGAGGCCCCGCGGGGCACCAGCGCCCGGCGGGTGCGTGTCCATACGGTTTGCGCGGCTGCCGCGCAACGGAAGATGGTTTTTTGCCGCTCGTTCCCGGGGACTTCAGGTGATACTCGGCGTCCCACCAACACTTATTGGGACTGGGACCGGGCCTTGGCGGAATTGAATCAAGCGGGGGCGGTCGGGCTGGTGGTGAAGCTGCCCTTCGCCACCCCCGAGGAGTTCCTCGCGAAATACGGGGGCAACATCACCCAGGGCGGCATCTATTTGCGCGCCAAGGCCGTGCGCCCCCCGGGGACGGCCGTTACCCTGGACCTCCGCCTGGCAAGCGGCGACCGGCTCCTCTACACAGCGGCCATCGTCCATTTCGTCACCGGTCAGCAGGGCCAGGGCATCTCCGGCATGGGGTTGAAGTTCGGGGAGGCGGATCCCCCGACCCGCCGGTTCCTGGACGCCGCGGTCGCCATCCTCCCGCACGCCCAGTCGGACGTGCCGCCCGTGCCCAACGGCGTGGGCCCCGCCGACTTCTCCGTGCCCGCCCCGGCGGCGGCCCCTGCCCTGCCCCCGGCCGTGGCCGCGGTCCCCGGCGCCTCGGCCCGGATGGACTCCCCGGCCGCTGCCGCCGCGCCCGCGCTGGAGATGGTGACGGATGCCGCGCTGGGGCTGACCATCGACGAGCCGCCCCGGACGGGGCCGGTGATCGGCATCGACCTGGGGACGACGAACTCGTGCGCCGCGTTCGTGCGCGGCAACAAGCCCGGGGTGCTGCCCAGCCGCGAGGGCCACAACACGGTGCCCTCCATCCTCGCGTTCAACCAGCGCGGCAAGCTGGTGGTGGGCCACCCCGCGAAGGGGCAGATGCTCACCAACCCGCGCCAGACGGTGTACGGCGCCAAGCGGCTGGTGGGCCGGCCGTATGCGTCGCCCATCGTGGGGCAGATCAAGGGCCGCTTCCATTACGAGATCGCCGCGGGCCAGGCCGGCGAGGCGGCGGTGCGGTTGGGTGACCGCATCTATTCGCTCCAGCAGATCTCCGCGCTGATCCTCCGCGAAGTGCGTGAGGTGGCGCAGAACCAGCTGGGCCAGATCATCTCGCGAGCGGTCATCACGGTGCCCGCCTACTACAACGACAACCAGCGGCACGCGGTGCGCGAGGCGGGCAAGCTCGCGGGCCTGTACGTGGAGCGCATTCTCAACGAGCCCACGGCGGCGGCGCTGGCATACGGCTACGGCAAGAAGCTGAACCAGCGCGTGCTGGTGTACGACCTGGGCGGAGGCACGTTCGACGCGTCGGTGCTGGAGCTGCACGACACCGTCTACGAGGTGATCTCCACCGGCGGCGACACGTTCCTGGGCGGCATCGACTTCGACAACGCCATCGTGGAGTACCTCCTGCAGGAGTTCGAGCGGCAGACGGGCCGCGCCTTCCAGGGGGACCGGGTGGCCCTGCAGCGCATCAACGACGCGGCGGAGCGGGCCAAGTGCGCCCTATCCGAGCGCTCCGAGATGCGGGTGCACGTGGCCTTCATCACGATGATCGACAACAAGCCGTACGACCTGGACGTCACGCTCACGCGGCAGAAGTTGATCGCCCTGACGGAGGGGCTGGTGGACCGCACGGTCCAGGTCTGCGAGGAGGTTCTCCAGGCCAAGGGGCTGAAGCCCACGGACATCGACGAGGTGATCCTCGTCGGTGGGCAGAGCCGCTTCCCGCTGGTGCACGAGAAGATCACGAAGTTCTTTGGCCGGCCGCCCAGCAAGGGCGTGCACCCGGACGAGGCCGTGGCGCTGGGCGCGGCGCTCCTGGCGCACAGCCTGGGACAGATGGAAGGCGTGGTGCTCATCGACGTGCTGCCCATGGCCATTGGCGTGGGGCTGCCGGGTGGGCGCTTCAAGCCGGTGCTGGAGCGCAACGTGTCGCTGCCGGCGGCGAAGAGCTACACGCTCTCCACGCACCGGGACGGACAGACGGAATTGGAGCTCACCGTCTTCCAGGGCGACTCCGACCGCGCGCAGGACAATGAATACCTGGGCACGCTGCGGCTCGCGGGCCTGCCGAAGAAGCCTCGCGGCGCGGTGCAGGTGTCGGTGACGTTCGAGGTGAACAACGAATCGCTGCTCAAGGTGACCGCGAAGGAAGGCACCACGGGGCGCGAGGTCGTCAGCACGTTCACCACCCGCGATACACCGGAGTCGGTGAAGGCTCGGCTGGCGCAGGAAGATTCCGCTCCGGCGCCGGTGCCTCCGGTCGTGACACCGGGGAACGCGGCTCCTGCGGCGCGCAAGGTGGCGGCGGCTCCGCCCGTTGTTCAGGAGTCAGCGCCGGATGTAGCAGTCGTGTCAAAGCAGAAAGGTTTCATGGGGTGGTTGAAGGGGCTGTTCGGCCGCGCCTGAGAGCAAGGCCTCCCGTGATTCATTACCGGGGGTGTCTACGGGATTGAGCAGTCGGGCTGCTATGAAGTGTCGAAATTTTTCGACACATGGACGGCCCCCCCGTGACCGACCTCTCCCAATGCCTTCCTGGCGTACTGCTGAAGCTTGCCCAAAATCCGTCCGCCCGGGCGCCCCTCTACACATTCCTGGGAGATGACGGCGAGGAGACCGTGTGGAGCGCGTCCGACCTGGACGTGCGAGCGCGGCGGATAGCCTCGGCGCTGCGTGAGCGTGGCGCGCAAGGCGAGCGCGTGCTGCTGCTGTACCCGCCGGGACTGGACTACATCGCGGGCTTCTTCGGCTGCCTGTACGCGGGAGCGGTGGCGGTGCCCGCGTATCCGCCGGACCCGATGCGGCTGG
>NZ_RAWP01000055.1:0-62068 GCF_003668935.1 Corallococcus sp. AB032C
GTCCCCGGCTCCTGGACCGGAGGCGGGGCTGAAAAGCCCGATCCGGACAACTGCCAGGATTCGAAGTTGGGGTGCCCACCCTCGGAGCAGCCTTCGCTACCGGGCGAGGTTCCACCTCCGGGGAGCGGCACGCAGACGCCGCCGGGCAATCAGAACCCACAGACACCACCGCCTCCGGTCCAGGAGCCGGGGACCGTGCCGCCCGCATCCGGGGCCACGATGTGGTTCGCGAAGGAGGGCGCCGCGCAGGACGACCTGGCGCTGGACCTGGCGGTGGATGCCACGGGCGACTTCTTCACCGCCGCCGTGCACGGCTACGACGACCTGGAGGCGCGCACGCCCACGGATGACGCCGTGGAGCTGGTCCTCACGCGGCGCTCCGGCGCGGGGCAGACGCTGTGGACCCACGCGTACGACGTGCGCGTGGACGCCACGCCCGAAACGCTGCGCGCGGACGTTCAGGCCCGCGTGGCGGCGGACGGCGCTGGCGGCATGCTCCTGGCCGGCAACATCCAGGGCACGGTGGACCTGGGCACGGGCAAGCTCAGCGACGGCGCCATCGTCGCCAGGCTGTCCGCGGACGGCGCGACGCTCTGGGCGCACCGGGTGCCCGGCGAGCTGAGGGTGAAGGACGTGGCGGCGGATGCGCAGGGCCGGCTGTACGTGGCCTATACGGCGCCGGGCACGGTGGACCTGGGCAACGAGGTGAAGGGGGCCTCGGCCGGCGTGGCGGTGTTCACGGCGGACGGCACGGCGGAGCGCGCCTTCGCCGTGGGCAGCGCGGAGTCCGAGGGCGCGGGCGCCGAGCCCCTGTCCCTGGCCCCCGGCGCGGACGGCAGCGTGGCGGTGGCGGGGCGATACACGGGCACCGTGCGCTTCGGCACCAACGTCACGCAGGGCTCCGTTTCGGGCAGCCCGTTCGTGGCGCTGTACGGGCAGGACGGGGCGCTCGGCTGGGCGAAGCCGCGGCCTGGCGTGAAGGGAAGCGTCCGCGACGTGAGCCGCGACGCCGCCGGTGACGTGGTGGCGGGCGGCGACTTCCAGGGCAGCTTCTCCTGGGCGGGCGCGGCGCTGAAGGGCGCGGCCAGCCCCAGCCCCTTCGTGGTGGTGACGGGCGCGGACGGCACCGAGCGCTGGGCGCGCGACCTGGGCGTGGACGCGTCCGTGCAGGGCGTGGCCATCCACTCGACCGGCGAGGTGCTGGTGGTGGGCTACACGTACTCGTGGCTGGAGAACGGCGCCACGGGCCCAGACGGCCTGGGGTCCGCGCAGCTCTTCACCCAGCGCTTCGACCCCACGGGACAACCACTGGCCTCGCGCCTCTTCCTGGGCACGGCGCCGGAAGCGCGCGGCGAGCTGTACGGCGTGGAGGCGGTGCCAGCGGTGACGTTGATGCCGGACGGCGACGCGGTGCTGTTCGGCTACACAGACCGCGTCACCGACTTCGGCGTGGACAAGTTCAAGCCCACGCGCGGCGACGTCTTCCTGGTGCGCGTGAAGTATTAGGCCCCAAAGACAACGGGCCCGGCGCACTGAAGGCACCGGGCCCGTCCATGTCTCACTGCGGGGAATGCCTCAGCTGCCGAGCGCCACGTTCTCCAGCACGCCCAGCGCGTCCGGGACGAGCACGGCGGCGGAGTAGTAGGTGCTCACCAGGTAGTTCGTCATGGCCTGGTCGTTCACGGCCATGCGCTTCACGGTGAGGCTCGGCTCCACCTCGTCGGGGATGCCCGCGTTGTGCAGGCCCACCACGCCCTGGTCGTCCTGACCGATGCGCATGGCGAGGATGGAGGTGGTGTTCTCCCGGCTGATGGGCAGCTTGTCGCACGGGAGGATGGGCACCCCGCGCCACGCCTGGAACTTCGCCCCGCCCACGTCCACCACCGTCGGGTACAGGCCGCGCTTGTTGCACTCCCGGCCGAACGCCGCGATGGCACGCGGGTGGGCCAGGAAGTAGCGCGTCTTGCGGCGGCGCGACACCAGCTCATCCATGTCGTCCGGCGTCGGTGGACCCGTGCGGGTGTTGATGCGCTGCTTGAGGTCGGCGTTGTGCAGCAGGCCGAACTCCGGGTTGTTGATGAGCTCCCACTCCTTGCGCTCCTTCAGCGCCTCGATGGTCAACCGCAGCTGCTCCGCGGTCTGGTTCATCGGGTCGTTGAAGATGTCCGACACGCGGGTGTGCACGCGCAGGATGGTCTGCGCCACGCTCAGCTCGTACTCGCGCGGCTTCAGCTCGTAGTCCACGAAGGTGCCGGGCAGCACCGGCTCGCCGTGGTGACCGGCGGCCAGCGCGATGGCGGACTGGCCCGCCTTGTCCTGGGGCTTCTTGAGATTGGCCTGGTACCGCGCCACGTGCGCCTTGAGCGCCGGGGACTGGTTGATGAGGGACTCGAACACATCCTGCGGCAGCGCCATCACCGTGCAGGCCGTGACGGCCTTGACGGTGAAGGGCCACACGTCGTTCGACTCCACCACCGCCTGGTCACCGAAGTGGTCGCCGTCCGCCAGCGTGTCCAGCACGACGGGGTCGCCGTACTTGCCGGCCTTCAGCTTCTGCGCCTTGCCGTGCGCCAGCAGGATCACGTGCTCGGCGGACTTGCCCGCCTCCACGATGGTGTCCCCGGCCTTGTACTGCTGCTGGGTGAAGCGGCTGGCCAGGGTGCGGATGAGCAGGTCATCCACGTCCTGGAAGCCCCGCATCAGCGGCAGCTTGAGCAGCTCCTGGGGGATGATCTCCACCTTGGCGCCGATGTTGCTGAAGTTCAGCCGGTCGTCGCCCACGGTGTACGTCAGCCGCCGGTTCACGCGGTACGTGCCGCCGGACACCTGCACCCAGGGCAGGATGTTCAGCAGGTAGCGGGGCGAGATGCCCTGCATCACCGGCTGCGTCTTGGTGGTCGTCGCGAGCTGGCGGGCGCCGGCCGTGCTCAGGCTGGTGCCGTCGTGCGCCGCCAGGTTCTTGTCTGGATTCGCCATGGAATGCCTTCCGTTCGGTCAGGGGGACGGCGACGACTACGAGCGGCCCAGTTCCACGCTCTCCAGGATGCCCAGCGCGTCCGGCGTCAGCACCGCCGCGGAGAAGTACGCCGTCACCAGGTAGTTCATGATGGCCTTCTCGTTGATGCCCATGAACCGGACGTTCAGGCTGGGCTCGATCTCATCCGGGATGCCCGCCTGGTGCAGGCCGACGACGCCCTGGTTCTTCTCACCCGCGCGCATCAGCATGATGGACGTGGTGCGCGACTCGCTGATGGGCAGCTTGTTGCAGGACACGATGGGGATGCCGCGCCACGCGGGCACCATGGTCCCGTTCACGTCGGTGCTGGTGGGGTAGATGCCGCGCTTGTTGCACTCCTGCCCGAACGCGGCGATGGCGCGCGGGTGGGCCAGGAAGAACGACGGCTCCTTCCACACCGTGGCCAGCAGCTCGTCCATGTCGTCCGGCGTCGGCGCGCCGGAGCGGGTGTGGATGCGCTGCTTCAGGTCCGCGTTGTGCAGCAGGCCGAACTCACGGTTGTTGATGAGCTCGTGCTCCTTGCGCTCCTTCAGCGCCTCCACGGTCAGACGCAGCTGCTGCTGGGTCTGGTTCATGGGGTCGTTGAAGAGGTCCGCGACGCGCGTGTGGATCTGCAGCACGGTCTGCGCGATGGCCAGCTCGTACTCGCGCGGGTGCGTCTCGTAGTCCACGAAGGTGCCGGGGAGCACGGGCTCGCCGTGGTGGCCGGCGGCCAGCTCGATGGCCTTCTGGCCGGACGTGTCCTGCTTCTTCTTGGAGCGGGCCTTGAAGTTGTCGATGTGCTTCTGCAGCGACGGCACCTGCGCCACGACCGCCTCGAAGGCGGACTGCTGCAGGACCAGCGCGATGACCGGCGTCACGGCCTTCGCCGTGAACTGCCAGTAGTCCTGCGACTCCAGCAGCGCCTGGTAGCTGTAGTGGTCGCCGTCCGCCAGCGTCTCCAGCACCACCGGCTCACCGTACTTGCCGGAGCCGACGCGGTTCACCTTGCCGTGGGCGATGAGGACGATGGAGTCCGCTTCCTTGCCGGCCTCGGTGATGACCTCACCGGCCTTGTACTCCTTCTGCTCGAAGCGGTTGGCCAGCGCGGTGAGCGCGTCCACGTCCTCGTAGCCGCGCAGCAGGGGCAGCTCGCCCAGCTCCTGCGGAATCACCTGCACCTTGGCGCCGGTGCTGGTGAAGGTGACGCGGCCGTCACCCACCGCGTAGGTCATGCGGCGGTTGACGCGGAACGTACCGCCGGACACCTGCACCCACGGCAGCAGCTTGAGCAGCGTCCGCGAGGAGATGCCCTGCATCTGCGGCTCGGACTTGGTCGTCGTCGCCAGCTGACGCGCCGCCTGCGTGCCGAGGCTCTGGTTGTTGTCGTCGAACTTCTTGATGTCGTTGGACATGGGGTCACCCTTCTCCAGGTTGAAGAATCAAAAGGCTTCGGACTGCGGTTGAACTCAAGGCTTGCCGGTGCGGAACAGCTCGGCGATGCGCATCGCGGACTTGCCCAGACCGGAGACGTTCCCGGCCTTGAACTTGGGCGCTGCGTCGTGGGTCAGCTCGGTCTCCGTGTAGCGGGTCACCTCCGCGTGCCACCGCGGGATGCCCGCCATCCACTGCTGGAGCTGCTCCACGTACTTGTTCAGCTTCTCCTGCGCCTTCGCATCCAGGTTGAAGGTGCGGATGACCACCGGCAGCTCCTTGGCCACCAGGTGCTCGAACTGCTTCATGCGCGCGGTCATCAGCTCGTTGACCGTGAGGACAGCCGTGTCCTTGTCCACGCCCAGGAACTTCTGGACCACGAGCACGCAGTTGTTGAGCTCGCCCTCGAACTCAATCTCCTTTTGATAGGAGAAGAGGTCGTTGACGAAGCAGGCGTAGTCCGCGGCGGAGTTCTCCAGCCCGCGCAGCGTGCGGGTGTTGAAGACGTCCTCCGGCACCGCGTCGCCCTTGGAGAGGCGCGACAGGCTCATGGTGAGGTCCGAGCCGAACGTCTTGCGGCGCATCTCTATGTAGTCCACGGGGTCCGGCACGCGGTTGACGATCTGGTTGTTCAGCTCCCACACCCAGCTGTCCGTCATGTCCTGGATGGCCTTGCGGAACAGTGTGCGGCCACGCGACGACAGCGGGCCGGCGGTGCGCTTCCACAGGTCCACCAGGCCCAGCTCCACCGGGTTGGTGGGCACCGCGGCGTTGGCGGCCTCCACGTCATCCGGCATGAACTGGCCCAGCCGCGCGGTGAACATCTTCGCGCCCGCCATGTCCCGCGTGTTCGCGTAGAGCATGGGGAAGTAGTCGTCCGCGTAGGTGCCCCAGACGAGCCAGCACGCCGTCAGGTCCAGCTGCTCCGGCGTCGCGTCCGGGTGGATGTACGCGCCGCAGAGGGCCACGTCCGCCGCGTCGAACTTGTGGTCGTCCCAGACGTAGAACCCCACGACGGGAACCACCTCCAGCATGCCCACCCGCCGCGCCCACTCCTTGGAGTGCTTGCGCGCGCGGTCCAGGTGCGGGCTCAAGTACGTGCTGTACGGCATGTAGAACTTCGGCAGCTTCGTGGGGCCCACGTGCTGGCGGGGCACGTGGCTCAGGGAGCGGGAGCGAGGCCCCAGTCCCAGCCCGCCGGGCGTCAGCGGAATCCGCAGCGCGGAGGTGCCCAGGCCGGAGGGCACGGGGATGGACAGCGCCGGCCGCTCCTCCGAGTGCTGGTTCATGTAGCGGTTGGAGCGCATGTGCCACTCGTGGCCGCCGGACTGCCAGTCCTGGAGTCCGCGCAGGTACGTGAGCACCTGCGCCTGCTCCACCGGGTTGAGCCCGTACTCCGCGAACAGCCACGGCAGCTCCGTGGCGAACGTGGTCTCGAACTGCTGGAGCCGCGACGTCAGCAGGTCGTTGACCAGGTCCGCCGCGCGCTGGGTGTCACAGTCGAGGAACGTCTCCACCACCAGCACGCCGTTGGAGAGCTCGCCCTCCTCCAGGATTTCGCGCTCGTAGGAGAACAGGTCGTTGCGCAGGTGCACCGCGTCCGAGAACGTGTCCTTGAAGACGCGCATCGGGCGGCTCTTCACGACGCGGTCCGGAATCTCCGCGGCGACGGCGTGCTCCACCAGGTCGGACGACCAGGGCGCGCCGCCCACCTTGCGGCGCATCTCGATGTACTCGATGGGGTTGGAGATGCGCGCCTCGCTGATGTTTTCGATCTCCCACATCGATTCATCGAGCAGGTGCTTGGTGTTCTCGAAGAAGCGCTTGCGCCAATCCATGGACATGGAGGGCACGGTGCGCTGCCACAAATCCCAGAGGCCGCGCTCCACCGCGTTGGTGGGCTCCGGCGGCGTCTGGGACATGTCCAGCGGCATGAACAGCGGCAGACGGTCCAGGTAGGCCTGCCCACCCGCCACGTCGCGCGAGTACTTGAAGACCTCCAGGAAGTGGTCGTCGAAGTAGAAGACCCAGACGTACCAGTCCGTGATGAGGTCCAGCTCCGGGCCCGGCGCCTCCGGGTGCGTGTACGCACAGAGCAGCGCGTAGTCCATGCCGTCGAAGCGGCGCTCGGACCAGATCTCGCGGTCCGTGCCATCCCTCGGCGGCCCCAGGATGCCCATCTGGTACGACCACGCCTTGGTGTGCGCGCGGGCCGCTTCCAGGTTCGGGTTCAGGCGCGCCGGCCACGGCACGTAGAACTCCGGCAACTGGAATGGCTGCTTCTGCTTCCCCTTGGACATCTCCACCCCTCGTTGGACCCCGGACGACTAGTACTGTCGTTCAGTGTCCAACTCCACGCCTATCAGGCCCAGCCGGAAAACTCGATTAATCCGGCGAATAAGGGGGCGCGGGGATGGAAGATGACCCGCCCCTGGGTCACTGGCGGGAACCCGGTGATGGGGGGTATTTCCGCCAGCGACGGGGGCTGTTAGCGGCGCGTGGAGCGGCGCGACGGGCTCTTGCGAGCCGTCGTCTTGCGCGCGGACTTGCCACGGGCGGACGTCTTGCGTGCGGTACGTCCGGCGGCGGCGCGACGGGCCGGAGCCTTGCGGGCGCCGCGCTTCGCAGTGGCCTTCTTCGCCGTACCGCGCTTCGCGGTGCCGCGCTTCGCGGTGGCCTTCTTCGCGGTGCGCTTGCCCGCGGCCTTCTTCGCGGTGGTGCGCTTGGAGGTTGCGCGCTTCGCGGCCCCCGTGCGGCGGGACGATGCCTTGCGGGCACCCTTCCGCGCGCCGGAGGAGCGGCGGCGCGACGGAGTGGCGGGCGTCGCCTCACCGACCGGCAGGATCGTGTTGGACGACGGGGTCTCGTTCGGGTCCTGCATGTTCGACTCGGCGTGCATCAACAACCTCCAGGGATGACGACCCTGCAAGGGTAAGCGCAACCGCCGGAGTTGCATCCATGCCCCCCTGCGCAGATGCACGCCACCTGACGAATGCGCGAGGCCGAGAATCCGGCCCCGGAGCGCACGACGCTCGCGAGCCGCTAAGCCGCGCCCTTCAGGAACGCGGCCAGCTTCTCGTACGCCACGGCCAGCGGAGGGATGGGCGCGCTCTCGTGGAGCTGGTGCGCCTGCGCCGTCTCACCCGGTCCGAAGTTCACCGCGTCCACGCCCCACTCACCGAAGCGGGCCACGTCCGTCCACGCCTGCTTCGACGCGGCGGGCAGCCCCGTGAGCGACATCAGCCGCTGGAACAGCGGGTTGCCCGCGGCCACCGGCCCGCTGGGTGACGCGTCCGTGAACTCCACCTCCGCGCGGCCCGCCACCAGCGCCAGCACGTCCTCCTTCGCTTGCGCCACGGTCTTGCCCGGCGCGAAGCGGTAGTTGAGGTTCAGCTCGAACGCCTCCGGCACCACGTTGCGCGCCCGGCCGCCCTTGGCCAGCGTGGCGCTCATGACTTCATAGAAGGGGAAGCCCGCGACGTTGACCTCCACGCGCTCGCGGCCCAGCAACTCCGTGAGCAGCGGCCCCGCCTTGTGGATGGCGTTCTCCCCCTGCCACGGCCGGGCGGAGTGCGCGCTGCGCCCCGTGAAACGGACGGTCACCTGCATGCTGCCGACGCAGCCCACCTGCACCACGCCGTCCGTGGGCTCCATGGCGATGCCGAACTTCACGTGGGACAGGTCCGGCCGCTTCGCGTACAGCGGGATGAGGCCACTCTCCGCGTAGGCGCCCTCCTCGCGCTCGTACAGGAGGAAAGCCACGTTGACGGGCAGCGTGTCGCGCTTGAGGTCCTCCGCCAGCGCCATCATCACCGCGACGCCGCCCTTCATGTCGGACGCGCCCAACCCATGCACGCGCTCCCCTTCGATGCGCGGCGCGCGGCCCACGTCCCCGGGGTGCATGGGCACCGTGTCCAGGTGACCGATGAGCGCCACCGTGGGCCGGGGGTCCTCCAGCGAGCCCAACAGCAGCGTGTGCCCGACGCGGAAGACCTCCTCGCGGCGGAAGTGCTTCAGCGCCCAGCCTTCCACGTGGTCCGCGATGGGACCCTCGTAGCCAATGGGGCTTTCAATGCGACACAGCTCGAGCGTCGTCTGGGCGAGTCGGGTGGCGAGGTCGGTGGAGGACATGCGCGAAGCACCATACTCCCCGCCCGGGCCCGGGACATCGTCCCGTCAGGCGCCGTCCGCCAGGTCCTCGAAGGACGTCACGCCATCCAACACCGAGACGCAGATGCACGCGGGCCCCTGCAGCGCGGTGAAGTCGTGCAGCGAGCCGTCCGTCTTCTCCAGCTCGTCCCCGGGCCACACCTCGTGGCCGGAGTCCTCGCGGAAGCCGCCCTCCAGCACCAGGTTCCACTCGCGGCCCAGGTGCGTGTGACGCGGGTAGCGGGCGCCGGGCTGGAGGCGCACGATGGCGGCCATCATCCCCTCGCGCGCCGGGCCCGTCTCCACCGGCATCAGCTCCACGCCCTCCACCGGGCCGGGCATCCAGTGGGACGGCTCCGACATGGACTCCAGCAGCTCTCGGGCCCGAGCCTCCGCCACGTCCAGGAACGCGGCGACCTTCCCGGCCTGGCGGGCGAAGCGGCCGGGGCCCTCCATCTGCTCCATCAGCCGCTGGAGCGATTCGACGGGGGGCGCCACCGGCTCCACGAGCGCCCCCAACGCATCCACGGCGGGCGTCAGCCGGGCCAACTCCGCCCGGCAGTGCGCACAACCGTCCAGGTGCCGTGCCGCGGCGTCGCGCCGGGCCGGCTCCAGGGTCCCGAGCAGCCACTCGGGGAGGATTTCGTCGAGGTGTTCCATGCTCTCCTGAAAACGACGCGGCCGTAACAAGTCGCGTAACAACTCCTATACGCGACCCCGCCCGCGCCGGATTTGTCGCAGGCTCACACCGCGACGGCGAAGTCCCGCAGGGCGGAGTTGAGGCTGGTCTTCTGGTCGGTGGACGCCTTGCGCTGCCCGATGATGAGCGCGCACGGGACCATGAACTTACCGGCGGGGAACTGCTTCTCCCGCATGCCCGGAATCACCACGCTGCGCGCCGGCACGCGGCCCTTGTGGATGACCTCCTGGGTCCCGGTGACGTCGATGATCTGCGTGGACGCGGTCAGCACCACGTTGGCGCCGAGCACCGCCTCCTCCTCCACCACCACGCCCTCCACCACGATGGAGCGGCTGCCCAGGAAGGCGCCGTCCTCGATGATGACCGGCGACGCGGTGGGCGGCTCGAGCACGCCACCCAGGCCCACGCCGCCCGACAGGTGGACGTTGCGGCCCACCTGCGCGCACGAGCCCACCGTGGCCCAGGTGTCCACCATGGTGCCCGCGCCCACCCGCGCGCCGATGTTCACGTACCCGGGCATCACCACCGCGCCCCGCTCCACGAAGGCGCCGTAGCGCACGGTGCCCGGCGGCACCACGCGCACACCCGCCGCCTCCAGGCCCTTCTTGAGGGGCACCTTGTCGTAGAACTCGAAGGGGCCCACCTCCATCACCTTCATCTCCGACACGGCGAAGAACAGGAGGATGGCCTCCTTCACCCAGGCGTTGACCCGCCAGCCTTCCGGGCCCTTCTCCGCGACGCGCAGCTCCCCGGTGTCCAGCCGCGCGAGCGTCTCGCGCACCGCCGCCACCGTGTCCGCGTCCTTCAATTTCGCCCGGTCCGCGAACGCCGCGGACACCCGCTGGGAGAGCTCTTCGAGGGAAGTCGCCATGACGCCAGGTTGAATCACACTTCAGGTGTCCACGCCCTCCTCAATGTCCACCGCCGGACGGCCTCACGCGTGCGACGGCTCGAGCCCCAGCACCAGGGGCAGGGTCTGTGTCGGGATTTCTCCGTGAAACATGGCGTCCGCGTGAGTCAGCGGGCCCGTGCCCTCCTTCAGGATGACGGCGCCCTGGAGCACCCGGCCCACGGCGGACAGGGGGGCCTCCTTCCAGTGGCGATGGCGGACGAAGGGCGAGCGCCGGACGTAGAGATGCTCCTGGCCGATGAGGGCCACGTACCCCAGGAGCTTCCCGTCCGCCGAGCGGACGCGCATGCCGCTGATGATGGAGCGCCGTTCGGACGGCGTGTCGTCGAAAGCCATCGGTCGTCTCCTCCTGTGCGATGGAAAGGTGGGGACGGCCCGGGGTCGCCGCGAGCCACCCGCCCCTTGCCGGGCCCCTGCCCGCCCGGTCCCTCCGGGAGCGGAAGGGTTCCGCCGGCCGGCCTGGAGCCCATCCGTCACCTCGTGCCCCGGTTTCCCGTACCCGGGAGATGCGCTCCCGTTAGCGTGCGCCCGCCATGACGACCCCCGTCTTCCCTCCGCTGCGCGCCGCCTATGAACCGGAGGCCTTCCGGACCACCGCCCACGCCCTGATGGATCAGCTCGCGGACTACCTGAAGGCCGCGCTCGCCGGGGGCGCGCTGCCGGTGCTGCCCTGGGCCCCGCCCGCGGTGAATCAGGAGCGCTTCGCCACGGCCTTTCCGGAGGAGCCGGCGCCAGAGCCTTCACAGGCCTTCGCGTCACTGATGGCGCGCGTGCTGGAGGGTTCGCACCACCTGCACCACCCGCGCTACGTGGGACATCAGGTGACGGCGCCCGTGCCGCTGGCCGCGCTGTGCGATGCCGTGTCGTCGCTGCTCAACAACGGCATGGCCGTGTACGAGATGGGCCCCGTCGCCACCGCGATGGAGCACCACGTGCTCGCGTGGATGGCGGCGAAGCTGGGCCTGCCTCCCAGCGCCCGGGGCGTGCTCACCTCCGGCGGCAGCGCGGGCAACCTCACCGCCCTGCTCGCCGCCCGTCAGGCGAAGGCCGGCTACGACGCGTGGAACGGCGGCGCGCACGCGGGCCCGCCCCTGACGGTGCTGGTCCCCCGCTCCGCCCACTACTGCCTGGCCCGCGCGGTCCGCATCATGGGCTGGGGCGAGGGCGGCCTCACCCCGGTGGACGTGGACGACCACTTCCGCGTGCGGCCGGACGCCCTGGAGGACGCGCTCGCCCGGGCCACCCGCGCGGGGCGCAAGGCCATCGCCGTGGTGGCCAGCGCGGGCTCCACCGCCACCGGCGCGTTCGACCCGCTGGAGCCCGTGGCGGACTTCGCGCAGAAGCACGGCCTGTGGTTCCACGTGGACGGCGCGCACGGGGCCGCGGCGTCCCTGAGCCCGAAGTACCGCGCGCAGGTGAAGGGCATCGAGCGGGCGGACTCCGTGGTGTGGGACGCGCACAAGGGGCTGCTCATGCCCGCGCTGGTGACGGCCGTGCTCTTCCGCGACGGCGCGCGCTCCTTCGACGCCTTCTCCCAGGAGGCCCACTACCTCTTCCACGGCGACGGCGACGACGCGCGCCCCTACAGCGACGTGGGCCTGCGCACGCTGGAGTGCACCAAGGAGATGATGCCCCTCAAGGTCTACGCGTGCCTGTCCGTGCTGGGCACGCGCGTCTTCGAGGAGGCCGTCACCGCCTCCTACGACCAGGCCCGGCGCTTCGCGGGGATGCTCACCGCCGCCCCGGACTTCGAGCTGGCCCTGGAGCCCGACTGCAACATCGTCTGCTTCCGGCACACCCCCGCGCACGTGCCGCCGGAGGGCTGGGACGCGCTCCAGGTCCGCCTGCGTGAAGCGCTGGTCTCCCGTGGAGATTTCTACCTGGTGCAGACGCGGCTGCCCCGGGGTGTGTACCTGCGCACCACGCTCATCCACCCGCTCACCGGGGACGCGGACCTGGAAGCCCTGCTGGACACGCTCCGGAGCGCGGCCCGGCCCTGAATTTTGTGTGCAAGGGAGTCGCCCTGGCGGGGGAAATGCGATAGGGCGGGGCCGCCATGCTCGTCTCGCTCGTCATCCCCGTCTACAACGAGATTCCCACCCTGGCGGAAATCCTCCGGCGCTGCATCGCCGTGGACTTCCCCAAGGAGCTCGTCCTGGTGGACGACTGTTCCAAGGACGGCAGCCGCGAATTCCTGCGCCAGCTGTCCGAACAGGGTCTGGAAGTCCTGGGGGGCTCGCCGAAGAACCGGAACGAAATCCGGGTGCTCTTCCAGGAGAACAACCAGGGCAAGGGGGCCGCGCTGCGCCGGGGCTTCGCCGAGGCCACGGGCGACATCGTCCTCGTGCAGGACGCGGACCTGGAATACGACCCCCGGGACATCCCCCGGGTCATCCAGCCCATCCTGGACGGCGACGCGGACGTCGTCTTCGGCAGCCGCTTCATCGGGTCGCCACGTCGGGTGCTGTACTACTGGCACACCGTCCTCAACAACCTGCTCACCACGCTCTCCAACATGACGAGCGGGCTGAACCTCACGGACATGGAGACCTGCTACAAGGCCTTCCGCGCGGAAGTCATCCGCTCCGTGCACGTGGAAGAGGACCGGTTCGGCTTCGAGCCCGAAATCACCGCCAAGGTGGCGCGCGGCAACTGGCGCGTCTTCGAGGTGCCCATCAGCTACCATGGGCGCACCTACGAGGAGGGCAAGAAGATTGGCTGGAAGGACGGCGTGCGCGCCCTCTACGCCATCGGGAAGTACTCGCTGAAGCGCTGAGAAGCCCGGACGTCCGCCCGGCTGCTGGCCTGGGGAGGACGCGGGTTGGGGTCCTTCAGGAAAAGCGCGGTCCGAATGCGGACAAGGGAACAGACGGGCGGGTGCGGTTGGTTGTCCAGCGAGCGGCGCCCAGAGAGGGGCTCCGGCTTTTCTTCCTCCGTATTGCGGCGCGTAGTAGTTTCGACAACGCACTCCGTCTGAAGGGCGGAGAGTTTCCCGGCCCTTCCGAAAGTTTCCGTCCCCGTATGTTCGACTGGCTCCACACCCTGTTTTCGCGCGACCTCGCCATCGACCTGGGTACGGCGAACACGCTCATCTACATCCGCGGCCAGGGCATCGTGTCCAACGAGCCCTCCGTCGTGGCGGTGCAGCATGACTCGCGCGGCGGCAAGAAGGTGCTCGCCGTGGGCAAGGAGGCCAAGGAGATGCTCGGCAGGACGCCGGGCAACATCGTGGCCATCCGGCCCATGAAGGACGGCGTCATCGCCGACTTCGAAATCACCGCCGCGATGCTGCGCTACTTCATCCAGAGCGCGCACAACCGCAAGACGCTGGTGAACCCGCGCATCATCATCGGCATCCCGTCCGGCATCACGGAGGTGGAGCGCCGCGCGGTGCGTGAGGCGGCCGCCAACGCGGGCGCGCGCGAGGTCTACCTCATCGAGCAGCCCATGGCCGCGGCGATTGGCGCGGGCCTGCCGGTGACGGAGCCCAGCGGCAACATGATCGTGGACATCGGCGGTGGCACGTCCGACGTCGCGGTCATCAGCCTCGCGGGCATCGTGTTCGCCAAGTCCGTGCGCATCGGCGGCGACAAGCTGGACGAGGCGATCATCCAGTACGTCAAGCGCAAGTACAACCTGCTCATCGGTGAGCGCACGGCGGAGCTCATCAAGATGGGCATCGGCACGGCGTACCCGACGGACGAGGTCATGACCATGGAGATCAAGGGTCGCGACCTGGTGGCCGGCGTGCCGCGCACGCTGACGGTGTCCAGCGACGAGGTGCGAGACGCGCTCGCGGAGCCCGTCAACGGCATCGTCGAAGCGGTGAAGCTGACGCTGGAGCGCACGCCGCCGGAGCTGGCCGGTGACATCGCGGACAGGGGCATCGTGCTGGCCGGTGGTGGCGCGCTGCTCAAGAACCTGGACACGCTGCTCCGCGAGGAGACGGGCCTGCCGGTGTTCCTCGCGGAGGACCCGCTGTCCGCCGTGGTGATTGGCGCGGGCAAGGCGCTGGAGTCGTTGGACATCCTCCGCCAGGTCTGCCAGCCGGGCTGAGGTTCCCCTTCCCCGCTGCACCGTGACGGCGCCGGACCCGGTTTCAGGGGTCGGCGCCGTTCGCGTTTCTACGGCGTCGTCGTGGCGGCGGTCCGGGGAAGCGGCAGCCCCGTGGGCCTGACGATGCGCGCCTCGCAGTTGGGGCGGCGGCCCTCCCGGTCGTCCTCCTGGCGGGCCTGCTCTTTCACAAGGTCACCCCTCAAGAGGATGCCCTGGGGCAGGGACTGCTCCACCTTCGTGTCCATGCAGGCGTCGAACGCGCGCCGCATCCAGGGGCCGGCGGCGCGGACCGAGAAGCCGCCCAGCGCGTCCATGCGGGCAAGACCGTCCAACCGCTCCGTGAACACCGGGTAGCCCTCCTTCGCCTCGCGCCGGGCGTGGACCAGGGTGGCGGCGGCGCGCAGGCCCGGGGGCAGGCGGAGGAAGTCCGGTCCCGGGACGCCCGAGACGGACAGGACGTGGTTTCGCAGCGGTTCGCGCGCGAGCATCAGCGGCAGCGAGACACTGAAGAGCCGTTTCCCCACGGCATCGCCGGTGCGCGTGAACTCCAGGGCGAGCAGCGCGAGGATCTCCGGATCCAGCCGGGGCAGCACGACCAAGGGGTCGCCGTCGGCCTCTTTCAGCGCGCGCTTCGGATCCACCAGCACATCCCGGGTGAGGCGCAGCATGGAGCGGTCCTCGGGGGACGCCAGCGCGGCGAGCTCCGCGTCCTTCGGCGAGCGCTGGCCGGTGAGCAGGTCCAGCAGCAGCATCCGTTCCGGCTGCCGCGCGAGGTCGGCGGGGATCCAATCACGCATCACGTAGGACGTGTGCTCAGGCCCTGCGGCCTCCGCCGTGCGTCCGGCCAGCACCAGGAAGGCCCAGGTCCGGTGGCGCGGGTCCTGGCCGTAGCGGCGCACCAGCCCCGTGGCCGCGTCTCGCAGCCGCGCGCGCAAGAGGATGCGCACGTCCAGCTCCAGCGCCTCCAGTGTCTCAGGTGGGTGCTTCTCAACGAAGGGCTTCAACAGCTCCGCCGTCTGGACCTCGTACGGCGAGCGTCCAGCGTCGTCCCCCCGGTCCGGGTGCTCCAGTTCGAAGCGCCACCGCGCCTCCAACCACGCACGGGTCACGTCGGGCGAGTCCGGGAAGCGCGCCGCCAGCTTCGAGTAGGCGTCGACGGCGTCCGAGGAGCCCAGGTCCGGCGGGCTCGCGCGCTGCAGGTAGAGGGCCGCCAGCGGCGAGTCCGGATGCTGCTGCGCGTGCTCCGCGTAGCGTGCGCGGGCCTGGGACCCCTGGCCGATGTGGCGCATCAACGACAGCGCCAGCGCTTGCGCGGCCGGGTCCTCCTGCCAGGTGTGCATCAGCATCGCCGCGAAGTCGCGCGTGTTGCGCCAGCGCAGGTCGGCCGGCAGGTTCGCGGGCACCTGCGTGTCCACGAAGAGCCATGCGCGCGCGGCCATCTCCCGAGCGACGGTATTGCCCGGCTCCACCTCCGCCACGGCGGACGCCACGCGGCCCGCGGCCTGCCAGCTCCCCTCTTCCGCGTAGAGGCGCGCGGCGGACTCCCACTTCGCGGACTGCACGGAGAGCTGTTCGCCCGGCTGGAGCACCGAGGCGATCTCCGGAAGGGACCTGGCGTAGGGGCCCGCGGAGACGACCCCTTCCTCAGGGACCGCCTCCAGCATCGCCGCGCCCTTCACGTTGTAGAGGATGCGCTCGCCCTGGACTGGAAGTGTCACGTCCTCGATGACGGACTCCTGGCCGGGCCAGGTCGTCACCGCATGGAGCGGTCCGTCTCCCAACTTCACGCGCCCCTGCTCCTGCGTCCCGGGCGCCACCACCCAGTGCTCGCCTCCGATGCGCACGTCCACGGGGCGCGACAGACCGTTGACGACCGTCACGGCGCGCATGCTGCGCGCGTCCAGCCACACCGCGCCCAGCCCCACCAGGCCGCAGAGCCCCAGCGCCATCCCAGCCAGGGACACCGCGCGGCGGCGCGACCTTCCAAGCGAGGGCGGCACCTGTCCGATGACCTGGACCCGCGCCTTGCCGTCCGTGCGCACGAGGTAGCCGTCCATCGGCCACACCGGAATGCCCAACACCGTCACCGTGCGCTCGGCGACGAAGGGCGCGTCCGGCGCGGCGCCGCGAGGAGGCGCGCCCCTCCACCGGACACCCGTCCCCAGCACGGAGGACGTCTCCGGCGACCGTGCCGCGATGACAAAGGCGCCCCGGTCCTCCACCAGCGTCGCCAGCAGCTCCCGCATGGGGCCAGGCGGCTCGTGCTCCAGCCGGCGTGAGAGCACCGCATGCACCGCCCACGCATCACCCCGCGTGAGCGCCTCCGACAGCGCGGCATCCGGCAGGAGCTCCGCCAGACGCGGCGCGCGCTCCAGTAAACCGCTGGGGTCCGTGACAGGGACGAGGGACATGGCCCGCATTCAACCGGGACCCGGCGGGGGGAAGGCAAGACCCCAAGCCCTGAATCCTGTCAGGCCATGGCCCGAAGCCTCCCCGCGCAGCGGACGCCGTCGACCTCGTAAGGGTTTCCACCATCCATCGTCCCGCCAGGCCTTCAGGCCTGAAGGCTGCCCCCACCGATGAGAAGGTAAGAACCCCGCCGAGCCCCCGGCGGCGGCGCGCGGCCAAAACCTGTCCGACTGTCGGACAGCTTTGGACCACCGCATCCAGGGTCCCCGACACCCGAGCCGAGAAATCCTGTCCGACTGTCGGACAGCTTTGGGCCATCGTGGCTGGCCGGGGCCTCCGCTCAGTCCCGCTCGCGGAAACCTGTCCGACTGTCGGACAAGTTCGGGGGCAACCGCGGCCGAGGGAGCACCCCATCGGGCCATTGGAAATCCGCTGGACCGGTTCGTTCGGTGCGCCACTGGCGGGGTGCGGCATGCCACTTGCCTTGAATCCCGTCAGGCCGTTGTCCGAAGCTCCCGCGCCATGGGCGCCTTCGACCTTGTGATCATCTCCGTCATCGTCGCGCTCGGCCTGGGGCGCTTCCTCGTGATGCGCGACCAGCGCAGCGCGCCGCCTCCGGAGGCCGGGCCGCGCAAGCCGACTCCGCAGCGCATCGCCGGTCGCGTCCTGCTGGGGTACGCCTACGCGATGGCGCTGTTCATCCTGGTCCGCTTCTTCCTCAGCCGGATGTGACGGGGGCTGGCTTGCATCCCCTCCCGAGCGCGCTGGATGCTTTCCCCCATGACCCCATGGCTCGTGGCAGGGATGGTGTCCTTGGCGCTGGGGGCATACCTGCGCCGCCGGGATGAACGCGGCCCCACGAAGGGCGTCATCGACCGGCGGCACCTGACGCCGCTGCAAATCACCTACATCCTGCTGTTCGCGTATCCGTTGTGCGCGGCCTACACCGCCCTGGACCTGTACCTGGGCCCCTGAGCGCACGAAGCGCCCCGAGGCCCGAGGTCCAACCCGCGCATCAGTGCTTGCCGTACTCCAGCTTCACGCCCTTGCGCTGCGCGTAGATGTACGCCTCCATCGCGCGCATCTTCGGGTCGCCGTCCGCCAGCGGCTTGCCTCGCACCGGGTTCTCGATGCACCAGTTGATCATGTCGCGCAGCAGCGCCACGCGGCCCAGTTGCACCTGGTACTTCGGGTAGGTCTCCGGGTGGGTGTTGGCCGCGTCCGGATGGCACATGTCGCACGACACGCCCACCGTGCCGCCCAGCGCGTCCGCGTCGTGGAACACGCGGTGGCCCTCCTTCACGGCCGCCTGCACGGAGTCCGCCCACACCTGCTCGTCGCGTTCGGAGTACGCGCCGTAGGTGTGGCCCGTCTGGAGGTTGGCCTTCTGCTGCTGGGGCACCGCCTTGGCGCCCGTCTCCGCGCCCACGCCGCCCTGGCGCACGTCATTGCCCGAGGGCTTCGAGCCGGGGTTGGGCTGGGGCGCGGGAGTGGGGGACTTCTTCGTGGCCGGGGGCGAGGCCTGCGCCAGCACCGGGCCGGGCACGTCGTCCCAGTTCGCGTCCGGGTTCTTCTTGCGCCAGTCATCCATCAACTGCGCGGTGGCGGTGATGGCCTGTGTGCGGGTGAGCTTCTGGCCGTCCTTCACGCCTTGCACTTCCATGGACGTCTCACCGTCGCACAGGCCCAGCACCAGGTTGCCGTCCTTGGACGCGGGCAGGACGTGCTTGGGGAGCGGTTCAGGCTTCGACTCCGGGGACGTGGCGAGCGCCACGCCGCCGGCGAAGGACAGAGCCGCGCACGGGACCACGAGCAGCTTCATTCGAAGGTTCATGGGGAGGGAGTTCCTCTTCCGGTCCTAGTAGGTGGGCAGCTTGGGCTTGGGGGGCGCGGACTGCTTGCCACCGGAGCCCAGGTAGCTGGCGCGCACGGTGATGGGGTCGCGCTGCCAGAGGTTGTAGACCTTGTCCACGAGCCCCGACTCCAGCACGTCCATGCGGCCGTCACCGCAGCCGTCGAACTGGCTGAACGGATCCGCGCGGTTCATGGGCACCGTGAGCGTGGGCAGGCCTTCCGGCGCGTACGGCCACGGCCACGCGGTGGACAGCATCCCGTGGAAGGAGATGTTGCCAATGCGGTTGCTGAGCAACTGGTGCGTGTGGCCGTGGATGACGGTGACCTTCTCGTACGGCTTGAGGATGGCCTGCACCTCGTCCGCGTCGTCGGTCCAGAAGTTCCAGGGCTTGTAGTACTTGTAGAGCGGGGAGTGGCTGAAGACGATGACGGGCGTCGTCTTCGCCACCTTGGCCAGGTCGTTCTGGAGCCACTGGCGCTGCTCGGCGCCGACCTCGAAGCGGGACTGGATGCCATTGTCCAGGCCGGCGACGATCTTCATGCGCTCCATGGGGGAGAGCTTCCGCTCCGTCCAGAAGTCCTTCTCGTGGATGGAGTTGAGCACCACGAAGTGCACGCCCTTGTGGTCGAAGGAGTAGTTGGGCGCGCCGAACAGGTCACGCCACAGCTCGCCCATGTCCAGGAACCAGTCGTGCTCGCCCACCATCATCTTGATGGGGGCCTTCACGGACTTGAGGATTTGAGCGCCCAGCTTGAGCTCACCCGCCTGGCCCAGCTGCGCCAGGTCTCCGCCGAAGAGGACGAAGTCCGGCTGGGGGTCCAGCGCGTTCACGTCATCCACGGCCTTGAGGATGGCGCGCACGAAGCGGTCGTTGAGCTTGTTTTCATACAGGTGCGTGTCGGAGATGTACGCGAAGGAGAACTTCGGCTTCTCCCCCTGCGCCTCCGCCACGTTGACCAATTGGAAGCTGTTGGGCGTGAGCTTGCCCATGCCCGCGACAATGCCGGCGGAGATGCCGGCGACGCGCATGAAGGCGCGGCGGTCCAGCTTCTTCAGGCCCTCGAAGAAGGCGTCGCGTTCGGCGTAGTGCTTCGTCTCGATGCTCTGGAACTTGTTGGCCATGGCGCGCCTCCGTTACCGCTGCTTGGTGGTCGTCACCGGGGTGACGTCGCCGTAGAAGCCCAGGTCCGCCGGGTTCTTCACGTTCAGGTCCGGGTTTGGAGCCAGATCGCCCAGGTTGCCCTTCTTGCCCATGGCGATGGCGTTGTCCCGCTCCGGCCGGGTGTTCTTCCGGGCGCGCTGCTTCGCCAGCTGCTCCTTGTTGAGCTTGTCGAACTTCGTGTCCGTGAGGGTGAAGAGGAACGCCACCAGGTCGTCGATTTCCGGCTCCGTGAGCCCCAGTCGCTGCATCCCCCCGTCGAGGTAGGGATTGGCCACGCCGCCCTTGTTGTAGTGGTCCATCACGTCCCACAGCGTGGTGAGCGACCCGTCATGCATGTACGGGCCGGTGATGCCCACGTTGCGCAGGATGGGCGTCCTGAACGAGCCCACGTCGTTCTCCTGCTTGGTGACGAGGAAGCGGCCCAACTCGGAGAACTCCGAGTTGAGCGCCAGCTCGTCGATCTGCTTCTCATCGCCGGTGCGGACCACCTGCACGCCCTTGCGCGCCAGGGTGACGAAGTCCTGCTTGTGCGCGGCGACGCCGATGTTGTGGAACTTCTGGTCGCTGAACAGCGGGGACACGGCGTTGCCCGCGTGGCAGGAGTTGCAGCGCGCCTTGCCGTTGAAGAGCGCCCAGCCGTTCTTCTCCGACGCGGTGAGCGCCTTGCTGTCGCCCATGATGAACTTGTCGAAGCGCGCGTCGCCGGAGAACTGCATCCGTTCGAACGCGGCGATGGCGACGGCCAGGTCGTCGAAGTTGGGCTCGCGGCCGAACACCTTCTGGAAGTCGGTGACGTACTCGGGGATGCCGCGCACCTTCTTCACGACGGTGTCCGGGTCCGGCATGCCCATCTCACGCGGGTTGAGGATGGGCAGCTTCGCCTGGTCCTCCAGCGTGGCCGCGCGGCCGTCCCAGAACTGGGTGGCGTTGAAGAGGGCGTTGAGGACGGTGGGGCTGTTGCGCGCCACCTTCTGCTGCTTGACGCCTTCGGACAGCGGCTTGCCGTCGGTGAAGCCCAGCTCCGGCTCGTGGCACGTCATGCAGGCCACGGTGTTGTCCACCGACAGGCGCTTTTCCCGGAAGAGCTTCTCGCCCAGCGCCACCCGCTCCGGCGTGGGCTCGGAGCCCTTGGGCACCGCGAGCCGCCACAGCGTCGCGGAGACGCCTGGCGGGAGCTGTGGCGGTGTGGCGGTCGCCGGTGGTGAAGGGGGAGCTGCTGCCAATCCCACGCCGGAGTTGAGCACCACGGCGAGCATCGTGACGACGCCCGAGGGCAGCCGCATGAACGCCTCCTACCCGTTCTCTGGAGCCGCCGCGGGACATCCGCTCGGGTCCGAGGCCGGTCCGGGCATTTCACGCAATCCGCGAGAGCCGTTCAACGGCCTCTCGTTCCCAGGGGAGGGAGAGTGTCTGGGATTGAAACGTCAGAGAGGCTTCATCTTTCCGTCCGGGCGGGACGTGGAAGTCCACGAGGTCGCCAGAGGGTTTGTCCTCGCAGCCGGACTCAGGGCTCCGGGACGCGCAGGTCGCGTGAGCGCAGCAGCATGGCGGACGCCGTCGCGGGGGCGAGCACCGACGCGATGATGATGCTCCAGTCCCACGGCCCCCTCGCCCTGGCGGCGTTGAAAGCCAACGCCTGCACCAATGTCAGACAGGCATCCGCGGTGGTGAGCCGCCCCAGCAGCGTGGCCAGCCCGTCGCGCCAGCGGCGCAGGAGCAGCAGCAGTCCCGCGATGAGCCCCACGTCGAACACCACCCAGCCGTGCTGCACCCACGGCGAGGGGAACCAGTGCGCGCTCATGGGCAGCGCGAGCAGCACCGTCCACGGCACCAGCAGCGCCGTCAGCGCACGTACGAAGAAGCGCGGCCGGCGCAGCAGCGTGACAAGCCCGAACTTCACCAGGCTCCCCCGCGCGAAGGCCCGGAGCGCGTCGTAGATGGCCCACGGCGCTGGCTCGTCCTTCGGGTGGGACAGATAGAGCGTCACCCATGCGTCGGGGCGGAACTTCGCCTTGAAGGAGCGCAGGCCCTCGAAGTCGAACAGCGGACGTCCCGCGCTGCGCGCGAACCGCAGCCACGGCCGCACCGGGCCCGCGAGCGGCGCCAGGCCCAATGTCACGTACTGGCGCCCGTTCAACGCGGCGGCGCGCATCGCGGCGTCCACCAGCGTCTCCGCGGTGCCGTTGGGCGCGGAGGGTTCGCGCAGCAGGTCCTGGAGGAACCAGCCGTCACGCGCGTACACGGGCGTCACTGAAAGGAAGCCCACCACGCGGCCCTCCACCTCCGCCACGAAGGCGCGGCGCTCTCGGGCGAAGGCTCCGGGGGCCAGCCCCACCAGGAAGCCCATGGTCGCCATGCGGCGCGACGCGAGCCAGTGCTCGGCCAGCACCTCCACCGCCGCTCGCAGCGGGTGGCCTTCCGTCTCCATCACCTCCGCGGGCACCTCGCGCACGCGCACACCGTGGGAGCGCGCGCGGCGGAGCTGTTCGCGCAGGCTGCGGCTGCCCTTCACCACCGCTTCCCATTTCGTCGGGTCCCACACCGGCTGCTCGCCAATGGGCAACTCCTCGAACGGGACGAGCCGGGAGAAGCGCGACTCCGTGGCGAAGAAGCTCACGCGCTTGCCCGCGCTCCGGGCCTCCTGGAGGAAGGCCTCCACCACGTCGTGCACGCGCTCATGCGAGGCGATGGGACCGCCTCCCGCCACCCATGCGCCGCCCGTGTCCACGTAGGCGATGCACCCGTCCGCCTCCGGAGAGAACCAATACTGGAAGCCCGGCTGCAGCACCTGGAAGGACGTCGCGTTCCAGCCGTGGTGCTTGAGCAGCGCCAGCACCCGCTCGCGCGGGTCGCCTGCGGGGTCCTGGTGGGGGTCGGCCATGGTGTTTGCGTTCAAACTACGTCCCACGGGACAGCCCCGCCAGCCAAAGCCGCCCGAGGAGACAGGGCCCTCCTGGAGGGACGGGCTGTGAGGAAGTGCACCGCCCCCGGGTGGAAGTGCACGGGGAATGGATCCAATCCGGCCGCTCCCACGCACTACAGGAGGACGTCCTTGACGGGGAAATCAGGGCCGGAAGCCGGGCCCCCACGGCACGGCCCTGCCTTGGGCGGCCCGGCTTGCAGTACCGACACGACGCGCCTTCTTCAGGGGCCGTCGTCCTCCGCGTCGTCCCCGCCCCCGTCGTCCGCGGGAGCCCGGCCGAGCAACTGGTCCACCTCCGCGTGCGCGCTCTCCGCCTGCGCCGCGCTGATGCGCTTGTAGGTCTTCAGCGCGTCCACCACGTGGTGCGCGTGCTTCCACAGCGCTCGGGAACCACTGGCCGGCGAGCGCTTGCGCGGGGACGGCAGCATCGCGGCCAGCACCGCGCCCTGCGCCACGGAGAGTTGGGACGCGGACACGCCGAAGTGCTCCCGCGCTCCTGCCTCAATCCCATACACGCCGTTCCCCCACTCCACCACGTTGAGGTACAGCGTCAGGATGCGCTGCTTCGTCAGCGCGTCCTCCAATCGGCGCGCGAGCACCAGCTCCTTCAGCTTGCGCGTAAGGCTACGGTCCGTGGACAGCCAGAGGTTCTTGGCCAGCTGTTGCGTGAGCGTGGACGCCCCCCGCCCCAGCTCCCCCTTCTCCACCGCCTGCCCCACCGCGCGCGCCAGCTCCACCGTGTCCACGCCGTCGTGCAGGTAGAAGCTCGCGTCCTCGGAGATGAGCACCGCGTCCACCGCGGGCTTGGACACCGCCGACAACGGCACCCACTGCTGCCTCCGGCGCGGCTTGCGCCCGGCCTCGCGCGCCTCGCCCGCCCGCTGCTCGATGAGCGCCGTCGTCTTCGGGTTCTCCTTCGCCAGGGGACTCGCGTCCGGCAGTCCGGCGAACGTGAGCGCCGCCGTCCCCAGGCCCAGCACCCACACGCCCACGAGTATCCAGCGCGCCCAGCGCCTCTTTCGCGGCGGCGCGGGCTGCACCTCCGGCGGTGTCGGCGGGATGGGGCCGGCGGGTTCGGGGCTCAAGGACTCGGATGGACCTTCGACGGTGGACATCTTCCGGCCGTGTCTAGCGCCGTGCCGTCCGGGCGTCACCCTTCACGGTGAGCTTCGCGGAGGCCAGGCGCGGCTGCTCGGGCGAACGCCAGCGTTCGTCCACCGACGCGAAGCCCGCCACCAGCTCCCCCGCCAGGTAGCCGCGCGTCTTCTTCCCCTGGCGGCGCAGCCAGTCGTTGATGACGTGTCCCTCCGCGTCCTTGCGCGCCTCCGGCTGCGCGAGGTTGAAGCGCGAGCGCTTCACCAGCCCGCCGGACTTGTGCACGAACGTCACCGTGCCGTCCGTCCCCACCCGCTCCACGATGCCGATGTGCGTGAGGCCGTCGTTGATGAGGCCGTCGCGGTTGCGGTCGAACGTGTTCTTGAAGAACACCAGCGCGCCCGGCTTCGGCGTCTCCGTCAGCATCCCCAGCGCGCGCGCCTTGCGGTGGATGGCCGTGACGCCGTTCTCCTCCGGCAGCACGTCGTCCGGCAGCAAATCCAACCGCCGCTGCTGGAACGCCAGACGCGTCATGCCCGAGCAGTCATCGCTCACCGTCGAGCTCATCTTCGCCAGCGTCGTCATCCCCACCCAGGACTTCGCCCGCCACAGCGCCCGGTCCGACAACTCGACCACCGGCCGGGCCTTCTTCGCCGCCGTGGCCTTGTTCGATGCCTGAGCCACCCCGCCCCACACCAGCGCGCTCACCAACGCGCCCACCCACACGCCTCGTCCCATGCACACGCGACAGAGCAACCGCCGTGCCCGGTCTTCGCGGCATTGCGCATGTCCACCTCACGACGGAGCGCGCCCACCTGTCGGCATGCGCTGGGCAAGGAAGTTCCCACCCATGGCAACCGCGCACCCTGAATCCCTCAGGGCGCGACGCTGTTCGAGCTGCGTCCGGTCGCGCCCGCGGGCAGCGGCGCGTCACCCGACGCGGGGTTGTTCCACCGGCGCGTGGGCGGCGGCATCCGCTTCTGTTCCTCGCGGAACAGCGTGCGCAGGTGCTCGTCATGGAGGACGGGCGCCGGACGGGGCCGGGGCTCGGTGATGATCCCTGGGGACGGTCGCGGCGACGTGGGGCCCAATCCACTGTTCCCGCAGACCACGCCCACGCATCCGGGGCTGATGTACTCGCCGGGCGTGCTCGGGACCGCCCCGGGCCGCTCGATTTCCCAGGTCCGCGTGGGCCTGGGCTGCATCAGTCTCGGAGGGTTGGCGGGCGGAAACTCCACCGGCGTCGGGCTCTTCTCCCGGGCCTCCAGCGCGACCATCAGCGGCAGCGCCAGCCCCAGCACCGCGAACTGCCCCAGGGCGCCGGGCATCCGCGAACCGGCCGCGGGCAGCACCTGGGTGCGCAGGCTCGACAGGATGAACGCACCGCCAATGGCCGTGCACAGCGCGAGCGCCCCCCACGTCATGGCCTGCGCCGTGATGACAATGGAGGACAGGCGCCAGGTCGCGCCCACGTCCACCGCCGCCCTCAAAGCATTGGCCTTCCAGTCCGCCGCCGGCCCGGCCATGCCGTAGCCCACCGCGCACGCCGCCACCCACACGGCGGCGCCATGCACCTCGCGGCGCAGGAGCCACCCCTGCGTGAGACCCACCGCCACGCCCATCCCGATGGACGCCGTCCCGGGCGACAGCCCCAGCGCCACGGCCAGGGCCCGCGAGCCCACCAGGCCCACCGCCACCGCCATCGCCGTCAACCCCGCCCAGCCAGCCACCTGAAGCCCCGCCCGGCGCAGCGCGAAAGCCTGCGCGTTCCCGAGCATTGCCCCCGCGACCGCGAAGACGCCCAGCTCCGCGAGCCGGTGCACCACGCCCTGCTCCACCGAGGACAGCCGCCAGATGGCCGCCGAGCCCAGCACCGTCTCCAGCAGGCGGGCCCAGCCGTCCGCCTGCGCCCACGGGACGAGCAGCCCCAGCACGGTGACCACGGAGATGAGGAGGACGTGGACGAGACGAGAGCCCATGGCACGGCAGTCTGCGCGAGTCCCCCGCTCCAATGCCATTCACCGAGCCACCTTCCTGCCCGCCGGCCAACGAAGGTGTCGCCCGGTGGAGGTGGATGTACGGCGCGACGCGAGCTGCACGGGCTCTACACGTGGGCGCCCGGGCAGCGGCCCCGCATCCAGGTGTGGATGCGCACCGCGAAGCGCGGCCGGGTCGTGGCCTTCCGCACGGAGGGCTTCTTCCAGCGCGAGTCGAGCCTCTTCGGGCAGCTGGTGCCCCCGTCAGCGGGGTTGGAGCGCCGTGAAGCGGCGGACACTGGGAAATGGAGCACGAGCACAAGGCGCGGCCGGCGCTAGATTGCCGCCCCTATGGCGCATCCCACCGACGACAAGAACTTCCGCCTGCCCACCACCCTCCGCCCGCGCCGCCATCAAGCGACGGTGACCCTGGACCTGGAGGGGCGCACCTTCACGGGTGAGCAGCGCGTGGAGCTGGAGCTGTCCCAGCCCACCTCGGAGATCATCCTCCACGCCAACGCACTGGAGCTGGGCGAGGTCACCTTCCGCGCCGGCAACGACGTGCGCAAGCCCGCGTCCAAGCGCGTGGCCCCGGTGAGCGAGACGGTGGTGCTCACGTTCGACGCGCCCCTGCCCGCGGGTAGCGCCACGCTGGACGTGCTCTGGACGGGGCACTTCAGCGACGGTCTGCGCGGCCTGTACGCGGCGGGCAAGGTGGCCGCGACGCAGTTCGAGGCCGCGGACGCGCGCCGGCTGTTCCCCTGCTTCGACGAGCCGGCCTTCAAGGCGCGCTGGGCGCTCACGGTGCGCGTGCCGGAGGGCCACGCGGTGCTGGGCAACGGCCGCGTGGTGAAGGACGAGAAGGACGGGGCGCTGCGCAAGGTGACGTTCGAGGAGACGGAGCTGCTCAGCTCGTACCTCATCGCGCTGGTGGTGGGCCCGCTGGTGGGCACGCCGGAGGAGAAGGCGGAGGGCATCCCGGTGCGCACGTGGGCGCTGCCGGAGAAGGCGCACCTGGCGAAGTTCGGGCAGGACGCGGCGCTGCAAGTGCTGCCCCGGCTGCAGGACTACTTCGGGCTGCCGTATGCCTTTGGCAAGGTGGACCAGGTGGGCATCCCGGACTTCGAGGCGGGCGCGATGGAGAACGCCGGCCTCATCACCTACCGGGAGGTGGCGCTGCTGTTGGACCCGGCCACCGCGCCGCTGTCCGTGCAGAAGCGCGTGGCGGAGGTGGTGACGCACGAGCTGGCGCACCAGTGGTTCGGCAACTGGGTGACGATGGTGTGGTGGGACGACCTCTGGCTCAACGAGGCGTTCGCGACGTGGATGGCTTTCAAGATTGTCGACCAGTGGCGGCCGGACTGGCGCATGTGGCTGGACTTCGACGCGCACCGGGCGAGCGCGCTGGCGCTGGACGCGCTCAAGTCCACGCACCCCATCCACGGTGAGGTGCGCAACGCGGGCGAGGCCGGTGAGAGCTTCGACGCGATTACGTACGAGAAGGGCGGCGCGGTGCTGCGGATGCTTGAAGGGTTCCTGGGAGAGGGGCCCTTCCGCGAAGGCATCCGGCTGTACATGCGCAAGCACGCGCGCGCGAACGCGGTGAAGGAAGACCTGTGGAACGCGCTGGGTGAGGCCGCGAAGCAGCCGGTGAACGAGCTGGCGACGAAGTGGATTGGCCAGAGCGGCTTCCCGCTGGTGTCGGTGAAGGTGGAGGGGCGGAAGGTGACGCTGTCGCAGCAGCGCCTCTATTCGGAGCCGGGGGTGAAGAGCTCGGAGACGTGGCCGGTGCCCATGGTGCTGCGCTTCGAGGACGCGAGCGGCGTCAAGGAGCAGCGGGTGCTCTTCCGTGACGCGGAGACGACGGTGACGCTGGAGGGCGGCTCGGGCGACGTGAAGTGGCTGTGCGCCAACGGCGGCTCCACGGGCTTCTACCGGGTGGCGTACGAGAAGCAGGCGCTGGACGCGCTGGCGGCGAACATGGGGACGCTGGCGCCGTCGGAGCGCATCTCGTTGCTGGCGGACATGTGGGCGCTGGTGCGCTCGGCGCAGGCGCCGGTGGCGGACCTGCTGGACCTGGCGGCGCGCTTCGGGGACGAGGAGGACGAGGCGGTGCTGGACGAGCTCGTCGGGCGGCTCGGGTACATCGAGAACCGGCTGACGGAGGGCGAGGACCAGGAGCGCTTCCGCCGGTGGGTGGAGCAGCTGTTGGGCGGCGGCCTGAAGAAGCTGGGCTGGCAGGCGGCGCCGGGCGAGCCGGACCGGGTGCGGCTGCGCCGCGCGGCGCTGGTGCGCGCGGTGGGCGGCCTGGCGCGCAGTCCGCAGGTGCTGGCGGAGGCACGTCCGCTGGTGGCGCGGATGCTCCAGGGAGACAAGACCGCGCTGGACGCGAACCTGCTGGACACGGCGGTGGGCATGGTGGCGCGCGCGGGCGACGCGGCGCTGTTCGATGATTTGTCGCAGCGGATGCCGAAGGAGCCGGACCCGGCGACGCAGCGGCGCTACCTGATGGCGCTCACGTCCTTCGAGGACGCGAAGCTGACGGAGCGCGCGCAGGCGCTGTTGTTCACGGAGACGGTGAAGACGCAGGACGTGGCGAGCTTCGCGACAGGCCTGTTGGGCAACCGCACCGGGCGCGACGCGTGGTGGGCGCAGCTGCAGAAGCACTGGAAGGACCTGGTGGGGCGCACGGGAGCGGCGCCCATGCTGCTGCGCCGGGTGGTGGAAGGCCTGGGCCTGCTGCGCACGCGCGAGCAACTGGAGCAGATGAAGGCACTGCTCCAGGCGAACCCGATTCCGGAGGCACAGCAGGCCACGGCGCAGACCCTGGAGCGGCTGACCCAGGACGTGGCCCTGCGCGAGCGCGTGGCCCCAGAGGTGTCCGCGTGGCTGAAGCGTCGGCCGTGAAGTGAGCGCCAGCCGGGAGGGGTGATGTGGAGGTCACTTCTGTTCTGCATGACCTGGGGGCTCGGGTGCGCGGCATCCAGCCCCACCGTTCATGCAGAACGGCTGTAGGGGTCCCATCCGCATGCGCACGCGCACACTCTTCATCGTGTCCGGATTGATGCTCGGTGGCTGCATGAAGGCCCATCGACCCTCGCTGGCGGAGTCAGAGCCTTCACTCGTCTTTCCCTCCTTCTTCTCCAGCCCTGGGGAGGCCGTGGGGAGTCCTGGAAGAACGTATGCGTTGGACGGTTCCGTTCTGCGCGCGCTCTCCCTCGCGGTCGCGGACTTCCTTCCGCCCCCGACGCCATCAACGCCGTGCTGGGACCGGCCCGAGTCACATCGCTACAGAATCCTCCGTGAGTCAGGGGTCAATTTCATCCGGATCGAAGAGGACCCTGCCCCTGTGGTCGACAGGTCCCCGCACTGCACTCCGGAGCGCGCTACGCCTTCAGTGACGACGGCCGGCTCCTGCGGCGCCTCATCGATGGAGAGCCGGAGCAGATTCCGAACGAGGTGTCCTCACCGGACGATGCGGGCGAGGATGCGGCCCCCGGTACGCCTCCACCTCCGGGCCTCCAGCCGGGAGGCCCTCCTCCTCGTTTCTCCCATGCCCCGGACGGCGGGACTCGCGCCATGATGTCAGCGCCTCCATTGGAGCCGAGCCTTCCTCCCGATGGCGGCCCCGGAAACCCATGAAGACCACGCTCACGCCCGAAGCCTCCGCCGCCTCCCGTGAAGCCCTGCGCCGCGCCAACGTGGCGTTCACCCACGTGTATCCGGGCGAGTCCTCCCGGCGCCAACCCGTGCACACCGTGTACGGCGGCGCCCACCTCTTCCGCGCTGGCACCGCGCGAAAGATGGGGGACCTGGCGCTCGCGGCGCTGCGCGACTACGCCGCCGATGGCTCCCAGCTCGCCCATGGCCTGGGCCTGCCCCAGCGCGGCGGCTTCGCCCAGCGCGTCCATGACCGCGTCGTGGACAAGCTCCAGCGTGAACCCGTGGAGGACTTCCGCATCGACTTCGAGGACGGCTATGGCCACCGTCCTGACTCGGAAGAAGACGCCCACGCTGTCTCCGCCGCCACGGAGGTGGCCCGGGGCCTGGAGCAGGACTCGCTCCCTCCGTTCATCGGCATCCGCGTGAAGTCCTTCACGGAAGAGCTCTACGCCCGCGCCTCGCGCACCCTGGACCTCTTCGTCACCACGCTGCTGGAGCAATCCGGTGGCAGGTTGCCTCAGTCCTTCGTTGTCACCCTGCCCAAGGTCACCGTGCCTGAACAGGTGACCGCCCTGGCGAAGCTGCTGTCGGAGCTGGAGTCCGCCCACCGCCTGTCCCCCGGCGCGCTCTCCCTGGAGCTGATGGTGGAGACGCCCCAGGCCCTCTTCGACGCGCGCGGCCGGCCGCACCTGCGCTCGCTCGTGGAGGCCGGAGAGGGCCGCTGCTCCCACGTGCACCTGGGCGTCTACGACTACACCGCCGCCCTGGATGTCAGCGCGCACATGCAGCACATGCTCCACCCCGCCTGCGATTACCTGCGCGACACCGTGCAGGTGCTCCTCGCGGGCAGCGGCGTGCGCCTGTCCGACGGCGCCACCAACGTCATGCCCGTGGGCCCCCACCGCAAGCAGGGCGACACCCCGCTCCTCCCCATGCAGCGGCGCGAGAACACCGACGCCGTGCACCGCGCGTGGCAGGTGGCGTACCGGCATACGCGCCACTCGCTGGAGCGCGGCTACTACCAGGGCTGGGACCTGCACCCCGCCCAGCTCCCCGTGCGCTACGCCGCCGTCTACGCCTTCTTCCAGGAGGGCCTGGAGCCAGCGTCCCAGCGCCTCAAGGCCTTCGTGGACAAGGCCGCCCAGGCCACCCTGCTGGGCGACGTGTTCGACGACGCCGCCACCGGCCAGGGCCTGCTCAACTTCTTCCTGCGCGGGCTCGCCTGCGGCGCCCTCACGGAAGAGGAGGCCCGCTCCACCGGCCTCTCGCTGGAGGAGCTGCGCAGCCGCTCCTTCCGCGCCATCGTGCAGGGCCGCGCGTCACGCTGACGCGGGCGGCTCCGTGGGGGGCACCGCGCTCCGGGGCCCCAGCCACTCGCGCGCGACGGCCACGTCCACCGCGAGGATTCCCAGCAGGAACAGCCACGGCCCCGGCTTCGAAGACAGGCCCGTCAGCGCCCAGACGGTGATGAGCCCCGCGAGCACCGCCGGCACCACAGAAGGCAAGGCCTCCCGCGCGCGCCGCACCGACCCCAGCACGCCCAGCGCCAGGAGCCCCAGCACCACGCCCGTCGCGCCCAGCCGGCCGCGCCCCGTCCCCGCGCCCTGCCCCGACGGGAGCACCAGCGTGTTGAACTTCCACGTGTCGTTGTCCTGGATGTCCCAGGCGAAGTTGTTGTCGATGGTGATGTTGCGCTCGCGCTGCAGGTGGGCCGTGGGCACCAGCGACCATGCCGAACTCCAAGGCAGCAAGAGCCCCACCGCGCACGCCGCCACGCCCGCGAACACCCACCGCTTCAGCCGCACGTCCGCCGGCCGCTTCGTGAGCGACGGCTCCGCCAGCGACGACGCCTTGAACGCCCGCCACTGCACGGAAGCGAGCACCACCGCCGCCAGCACCCACAAGAGCGGCGCCACGCCCAACCCCAGCGACAGGAACGCCTGCGTCACGGTGAGCGCGGTGAACATGGGCAGGAACGCCGGATGCGCGGCCCACTTCACCACCGGCACCAGCGCGTCCGGCAGCTTCCGGCCCGCGGCCACCCACTCGCGCGCGCCCAGCATGCCGGCGCCCACCAGCATCAACACCGACCATGGCAGCCCCAGCCCACCGCCGATGAAAGGCAGCACGGGCGCCACCACCGCCGCCGCCACCAGTCCGGAACCGAGCAGCGGCAGCGAGCCTCCGGGCAGCCGCTCGCGCAGCCTCGGGTCGTCCAGCACGTCCTGCACCGCGCGCCCCGCCGAGTCCGCCGCGCGCTGGGCATGGTCCGCCACCTCGTCCATCACCGGCGACTTGGGCGCGTTCACGTCCCCGCCGCAGTGGGGACACGTCCGCGACGACTGGCCTTCAGGGAGCGGCTGACCACAGTGCGGGCAGGACATGGGGTGGAGTCCTCCTCAGGCGAAAAAGGCGCGGAAAGAGCCTACACCGCGCCCCCGCTGCGTCTTCCATGAACGCGCACGGAGTCCCCAGGGCTTCGCACCCTGCGCACGCCCGGCCGCTACCAGAGCATGTCCTGGTCCTCGGTGACGCCGGGGACGTTGGACAACTGGAGCTCCCGACCACCCACGCGCAGGGTGCCCTCGAAGAAGCCCACGGGCTGGGCGAAGTGGCTCACCACGAGCCGCAGGTTGCGCTCCTCGCGGTGCACGTAGATGGGCTTGAAGCGCAGGTCCACCGCGCCGTCATCCGTCGTCAGGCGCCACGGGTCCAGGAGCTCCTTCGCGTCGTACTCGAAGCGCGCGCGGCCCACCGGGTAGAGCCGGTCACCCAGCCAGACGGCGTTCTCGTTGGCCTCGGTGGCGCCCTCGTTGAAGCCCTCCACCAGGTTGAGGCCCACGGGCGTGCCGTCCGGCAGCCGCCCGGCCGCGAAGGCCCAGCGCCAAGCGGTGTGCCGCGCCAGGTAGCCCTGCGTGTAGTCCATGCCGCCCACGCCGCCATCCAACCGGAAGCGCCGGCCCCCCGCCTCCAGGCTCCCGAAGGCCAGGAGGCCGCTGCGCTTCTGGGTGACGTTGACCAGCCCGTCGCCCGCCACCGGAGCGATGACGGTGAGGGCCGGCGGGCCGCCCGCGACCAGCAACTCGCCGTTCCACTGGAACGACTGGAGCGACTGCGTGCGCATGCGGCTGACGTCCACCTCCACCTGGTAGCGCTCGTCGGACTCGCCGCGCTTCACGGACATGCGCCCGCCCAGTGTGCGGAAGGCCGCCACGAGCCCCGCGCCCGGCTTGTCGCTCACCTCCGCGAGCGGCCCGGGCACGCCCAGGAAGCTCACATCACAGAGCGGCTTCTTCTCCTGCAGGTCCACCGCCACCGCGAAGGCGTTGGCCGTGTAGCCCAGGTCCACCACCGCGAAGAGGGCCGCCACCTCCTGCGTGGCGACGAAGGTGTAGTGCCAGCGCTTGCGCTTGAGCAGCCGCGTCGCGCGCCCCGGAGCCCACTTCCCCAACAGCCGGGGCAGGTCCACCTCCGGCAGCTCTCCCTGATACGTCCCGAACCGCGGTTCCCCTTCCGTGGAGGCCACCGAATTCGGGGCGAAGGGCAGCAAGGCTTCTCGTTCACGCTCAAGCGTCATCGCGAAACATCTGACGGCACTTCGCCGCCCCTGTCACGTGAACACGCGAGCCAAGTTGTGCCCCGAAGACACTCGGGGCCGTCGAGCCTGCTCGCTAGCTCCTACCGAAGATGATGCGCTCCTGGGTCAACAGACGCGTGGTGAAGCGCAGCGCCACCAGTGACACCGCCACACAGGACAGGAACGCGAGCAGGAAGGGCACTGGCCCCAGCGTCTCGCCGCGCATCACCTCGCCCGCGAGCATCTCCTGCCCCAGCACCGGCACCGCGAACATCCACGTCTGCGTCTGGATGGGGGACAGGGCCAGCATCATCCCGGGCAGCGTGGGCAGCACCATCAGGAGCGACAGGTACGTCTGCGCCTCCTTGAACGACCGTGCATAGGTTGACACCCACATCTGCACGGCGGACGCGGCCAGCACCAGCGGCATCACCGCTGCCAGCATCCCCAGCGCGGCCGGAGCGTCGAAGCGGGCACGCACGCCCAGGTCCTCCAGCGGCACGCGCTTCACCACCAGGAAGTAACCCACCAGACACAAGAGCACGCCCGTGCCCGCCATGGCGCAGGTGGCCAGCCACTTGCCCGCCACCACCGCGCCACGCGGAGCGGGGTTGAGCAACAGGGGCTCCAGCGAACCGCGCTCGCGCTCGCCCGCCATGGTGTCGCTGGCCAGCTGCATGCCGCCCGCGAACGCCGCCATCACCAGGAACAGCGGGATGGTGGTGAGCACCGTGGCCGCGGTCCGCTCGGGGGTGGACAAATCCAGCTCGTCCACGCGCACGGGCACCGCCAGCTCCGGCGACACGCCGCGCGCGAACAGGCGCTGGCTGCCGGTCTGCTGCGAATACACCGCCAACATCCGCTGCGCGCGCTGCACGGACTGGCGGGCCTTGTTGCGCGAGCTGTCCACCACCAGCCGCACCGCGGCGGTGTGCCCATCCGCGAAGTCCTTCGAGTAGTCGTCCGTCACCACCAGCACCAGGTCCAGCTTCCCGGCCTGCACCAGTGACTCGTAGTCCTGAGGGGCCTCCGACAGCTTCGCGCCGTAGCGCTCCAGGAAGGCCATCAGGCTGGGCGCGTGCTCGCGGCCCACCACCGGCATCTCCAGCGGCCGGTCCTGCCGGTACCAGGAGGCCATCACGTTGAACATCACCAGGAACACCAGCGGGCCCAACAACGGCCACATCAGCGCGGTGCCCAGCGTGCGCTTGTCCCGCAGGTGGTCCAGCACTTCCTTGCGCAGCACCGTCCCGATGAGGCCCTTCATTCGCGCAACCCCTGCTCGCTGCCAATCACGCTCACGAAGGCTTCCTCCAGGCTGTCCTTGCCGGTGCTCGCGCGCAGCGCGTCCGCCGTGCCGTCCGCCACCACGCGCCCGCGCGCCACCACCACGATGCGGTCACACAGCGCGGCCACCTCCTGCATCACGTGGCTGGAGAACACCACGCAGCAGCCCTGCGCCTTCAGCTTGCGCAAGAGCGTGCGCACGGAGCGCGTGGCCATCACGTCCAGGCCGTTGGTGGGCTCGTCCAGCAGCACGTTGCGAGGCCCGTGCACCAGCGCGCGCGCCAGCGCCACCTTCACGCGCTCGCCCTGGCTGAAGCCCTCCGTGCGCCGGTCCGCGATGTCCTTCATGTCCAGCAGCTCCACCAGCTCCTCCACGCGCGCGTCCAGCGCGGCGCCGGACAGGCCGTGCAGCTCGCCGAAGTACCGTGCGTGCTCGCGCGCGGTGAGGCGCGGGTAGAGGCCTCGCGCGTCGGGCAGCACGCCCAGCGCGCGACGGGCCACCTCCGGCTGCTTCGCCACGTCCACGCCGTCCACGGTGGCGGTGCCGCCGTCCGGGCGCACCAGCGTGTAGAGCATGCGCATCGTGGTCGTCTTGCCCGCGCCGTTGGGGCCCAGCAGGCCCGTGATGACGCCGTCCTCCGCGGTGAAGGTCACGTCGTGCACGGCCGTCACGGAGCCGAAGCGCTTGTGCAGGTTCCTGGCTTCAATCATGGGCGCTTGAGTCCTACGGAACAGGGCCAGCGAAGGAGGTGAAGAAGGGCGGCCGCTTGAGGCCCGCGCCACAGTCGGGCGTCAGGCCCTCCACGCTGCCGCGCGTGAGCACCTCCGCCATCAACGTGCGCGCGCAGTCCGCGCCCACCGTGTTGTGTCCCAACCCCGGCACCACCACGTGCAGGCTGTGCGTGAGCGTCCGCTTCGCCTCCTCGCCCCAGGGCGGCGGCGTCACGGGGTCCAGCTCGCCGGACAGCAGCAGCGTGGGGATGTCCGACTTCACGGGCTCGCGGAAGCTCGCGGGCACGTTCGCCTGCGGCCACTTCGCGCACCCGCGCTTCACGTCCAGCGCCATGCGCGAGCCGAACCAGGTGCCCTTCGCTTCACGCTCGGCGTCCTCCTCCGTGAAGAAGGGCGCGTCCTCCGCGCACACCACCGCGAGGAACATGCCCCGGCTGGTGGTGCGCGCCACCTCGTCGGTGAGCCCCAGCGACAGCGCGACGAAGGGCGTCCAGTCATCCTTCGCGGCGCGGTCCAGCATCAGCGGCACCAGCGACGCGACGTCCGGGCTGTAGAGCAGCGAGAACAGCTCCGACAGGAAGACGCGCCGGGTGAGCGTGAAGTCCTCCGGCACGCCCGTGCGCGGGTGCGACAGGTGCACCTTCGCAGGGGCGGCCTCCAGCTTCGCGAGCAGCGCTTCCGTGCGAGCGCGCAGGTCCGGATACGCCTTCGCGCAGACGCCGTCCTTCGCGCACGCGTCCATGAGCAGGTCCAGGGCGCGCTGGCCATCGCGCGCGGCGTACAGCGGCAGGTACTGCCCCATGGGGGCCACGCCATCCAGGATGGCGGTGCGCACGCGGTCCGGGTGCTGGCGCATGTACACCAGCGCCGCGCGCGTCCCGTAGGAGATGCCCCACAGGTTCACCTGCCGGTAGCCCAGCGCCGCGCGCACATCGTCCAGGTCGTCCATGGCGATGGACGTGGTGTAGAGCCGCTCGTCCGCGTCCCAGCCCTTGCGGCACTGGGGAATCACGTCCGCGTCCTCGCGGTCCTCGAAGCGCTCCGCCAGCGACGTGCGCGAAGGGTTCAACGCCTCGCAGTCCAGCGGGTGCGAGTCCCCCGTGCCGCGCTGGTCCACGAACACGATGTCGCGCTGACGCCGGATGCGATCCAGCGCGGGAAGGATGCGCGTGCGGGACGCCGCCTGGCCGGGGCCTCCCGCGAGGAAGAACAACGGATCTTCCTTCGGCTGCGATGCGAGCGCGGGCACCACCACCACGCGCAGGGAGATTTTGCGCCCCTTCGCCGCGGCCCGGTCCTCGAAGACCTCCAGCGTGCCGCAGAGCGTCTGCGCGGCCACTCCGTCCAGCCGGCACGGCTTCAGGTCCATCCGCCGCGCGGAGGCAGCCTCGGCGTTGGAGGACCGGGAGCAGCCCGTGAGCGACAGCGCGGCCAGTACCGCCAGCGCGGCGAGGGGGTGAGACAAGATGCCACCTGTCACGGCGGGCCAACCTCCAGCACGGGGGAGTCCCCTGGCGCATACCATTGGAGTGCCGAAGGTGCACCCGTCGAGGCCCCGACACGCGCGGCGATTGAATCCGCGCGAACGCGGTGCGTCCTCTGCTACGCCCATGCCCATGAAGAAACGCGCGTTCCTGGTCCTCTTCGCCCTGTCGCTCACCACGCTCTCCGGCTGCGCAGCGCTGCAGAGCCTGCTCAACGGTGCCTTCAAGAAGCCCACGCTGAAGTTCAAGACAGCCCGGCTGGCGAACGCCTCCCTGTCCGACGCCACGGTGGACCTGGTGTACGAGTTGGACAACCCCAACAGCCTGGGCCTGAAGTTGGCGTCGGTGGACTACGCCTTCTTCGTGGAGGGCAAGCAGCTGGTGGCCGGCAAGCCGAAGGAGGGCTTGAACCTCAAGTCCAACGGCAAGAGCCAGATTGTCTTCCCCGCCAACGTGAAGTTCGCGGACATCGCGCCGGTGGTGACCACGTTCCTGGACAAGGACGTCGCGGCCTTCAAGGCGCAGGGCTCGCTGGGCATCCAGACGCCGCTGGGCGTGCTGAAGTTCCCCCTGGAGAAGGAGGGCACGTTCCCTGTCCCCAAGATTCCCCAGGTGCAGTTCCAGGCGCCGCGCATCACCAACGTCACACTGAGCGGCGCCACGGTGGAGTTCCCCCTGGCCATCACCAACCGCAACGCCTTCCCCCTGCCGGTGGCGGGCATCACCGGTGCGCTCAAGGTGGCGGGCGCCAACGTGGGCAACCTGTCCACAGGCAACCTGGGCATGCTGGACGGCAGCGGGACGAAGCAGGTGACGCTGCCCCTCACCATCAACTTCGCGAGCGCCGCTTCCGCGGCCATGGCGCTGCGCTCGGGCGGTAACGCGCAGGTGAGCCTGACGGGCAACCTGACGTCGGACGCGCAGTCCGTGCCCCTGAACCTCAGTCAGCTCGTGAATTTCACGAAATAGAGAGCAGGGCGTGCAGGGAGGCAGGCGGTGCGTGGGACACCGGGGATGTTGTCCCCGGGCAGGGGAGCCGTTACGGTTGCGCCGCTTCCCGAGGGCCCCCCATGCGCCGCATCCTCTTCAAGTCCAAGATCCACCGCGCGACGGTGACCCAGGCCGACCTCGACTACGAGGGTTCGGTGACCATCGACCGAGATTTGCTGAAGGCGGCGGACATCCTCCCCTTCGAGAAGGTCGCGGTGTGGAACGTCACGCGCGGCACCCGGCTGGAGACGTACGCCCTGGAGGGCGAGTCCGGCAGCGGTGTCATCTGCATCAACGGCGCGGCCGCGCACCTGAATCAGCCGGGCGACCTGGTCATCCTGGCCACCTTCGCGGAGGTCGAGGAGGCGGAGCTCGCCAACTGGAAGCCCACGGTCGTCTTCGTGGACGGAAAGAACCGGGCGGTTCCCGGCGTCACCGAGGAAATCCCCGGGCCCGCGCGCCGTATCGCGTAGAGACGCCCACGGGTCCTTCCGGCACCTTTTGCCGCACCTGGCCCTGTCTGCCATGCTTCCCGCCCTTTCCTTGTTGGCGCGGAGGCGCGGCGACGCGCGTCCCGGAGGCGATGACGCGATGAAGTGGACGTGGGCGGGCCTGACGGTCCTGGTGGCGGTGACGGGGTGCAAGCAGGTGGGCCCGTATCAGCGCGACCCCAACGAGGAGGACGCGTTCATCTCCAACGTGCCGGTCATCCGGGCGCCCGCGCAGGACCGCTGCGCGGCGTTGGGGAAGTCCTCCGTGCGCGGCGGCTGTGACGACGCCCTCTACCTGGCCCAGGAGTACGCCCGGCGCCTGTCGGTGGGGGACGAGGTGTGCCTGGAGGGCGGCTTCGGCGAGGAGCCGGGCGCGGCGTGCAAGGCGCGCGCGGCGGTCATCGACACGGGGCCCAACCGGGTGAAGCTGGAGGTGCGCTCGGCGCGTCCGGATTCGCGGTGGTTCAAGTCGGAGATGCGACACGGCTGGTACGAAGAAGGCGCGTTGGTGGACCTGTACCTGGCCGAGCGGGGTTACTAGAGACGACCGGCCGCGTGCATCGCGGCCAAGGAGGAGGACATGGCCTTCTACGACGGCGTGACAGAGCGGCTGGGCTTCATGAAGAAGCTGACCCCCGCGGAGCTGAAGAAGCTGGGGTCGCTGCGTCTGTCGGACCTCATCCAGGGGGAGATCGGCCGGGCGCGCGTACGCGTGGCGGCGCTGGAGAAGCGCTACCCGTCCGCGACGACCAAGGAGCTGGCGCAGCGGCTGGTGGACGAGAAGAAGAGCCTCGCGAGCATGGTGGGCGGAGTGAGCGGCGTGTTCGGGCTCATCTCGCTGCCGGCGGACCTGACGTTCATGGCGTACCTGCAGCTCGTCCTGCTCACGGACGTGGCCACGCTCTACAAGGCGAACCTCAAGACGGACCGGGCGCGCGGGGAGATGTTGGACCTGTTCGGCTACGCCAACGGACTGGGGCCGCTGCACCGCTCCGGGCCGAAGGTGCTGGGGAAGCTGGCGGCGCTGCTGCTCGCGAAGGGCGGCATGACGACGCTGGGTCGCGCGATGCCGCTGGTCGCCGCGCCCATCACGGCGTACCTCAACAACCAGCACATCCAGATGGTGGGTGAGCAGGCCGTTCGGTTCTACGAGGGATTCGACAAGGCGCACGCGAAGGCACGCAGCGCTCGGCGCAAGGCTGCGGGCGCGGAGTAGCCGTAGGCGCTGCCCCAGCGTGTTAGGATTGCGGAAGCAAGGCCTGACACGCTGGGGGGCAGTCAGTGAAGACAGACACTGAGTCGGTTCTCGAGTCCATCGCGCTCGTTGTGACTCCCGGGATGACCGCCAAGGAATCCCGCTGGCAAGCAATGGCGACGTTGCTGGCGCCTGGATTGGCGATCACCACCGACCACGCCCTTCCCGACGGTGTTTCTCGCCTCTTCGTCAACACGGCAGGAAGGCGAGCGGCTTCCGCAACAGCCCGCATCATAGGGCGTGATCCACAGAGAGACCTTGCGCTCTTGGAGTTAGTGCACCAGGACGGTGTCTTCGTACATCCCCTAGCGCCGAGCCTTCGGCTCCCGCAGGTCGGAGTGAACTGGCAGTCCCATGGGCTCTTCGAAGAGCTGACTCAATTCACACAGCCGTTCTCGGGAGTTGTCGATCTAGTCGAGAACAGCGGCCTGTTGATTCTGAAAGTCGACGGTTCACTTCCCGAAGCCGGAAGCAGTGGGTCCCCCATCGTCTCCGAGGGTCGCCTCATTGGCGTTCTTCGTTCTTCCTACACGTCCACCACTTCGCCACCGCGGTGCATCGCAATCCCCACGACTTGGCTCAGGGAAAGCCATCTCTGGCCACTCATCGAAAAGCACCTCGCACTTGACGATGAAAAAGCAGCATCGTTCCCGCATAGGCCTACCGACCAGAGGTGGTTCGAGCGGCTGTCACCTTCCGCGCGACAGGTCGTCTCGGTCGCGGATGCCATGCGTCAGGCCGTCCAGTCCCCCTGGTACAAGATCCTCCTGGAGTACCTCGTCACCGCGCTCGCGGAAGAAGCAGGCGGTCCCCTCCCTGGGCTGATGCAGCGCCAAGGCATCTCCCTGGACGAACTGAGGGCTGGCATCCGCAAGGAGAGCCGCACCGACATTCCTCCCAACGGGAGCTACAAGGTCTCCGCGCTCAACGAGCCTCCAGAGCTTTCATCCTACGCGCGCGAAGCCCTGGACCTCGCCGCGAAGGCAGCCGACACCCAACGCTCGGATCACATCGAGAGCACCCACCTGCTCCACGGAATCCTCTCCGTTACAGAGAGTCCGCTGGTCCAGGCGATGGCGGCCATGGGCCTGAGCCGGGAACTCATCGCCTCCGCGCCCATCGATGCGCCGATCCTCGCGGGCTTCAGCTCGGATGGCCATAAGGGCACCGACCGCTTGAACCTCACCTCGGAAGTGCAGGCCCTGGTGTCCGTCCTGGCCGCCAGCGACGTGGTTCCTCCGTTGTCCCTGGGCCTCTTCGGCGACTGGGGTAGCGGCAAGAGCTTCTTCATGCACCAGTTGGAGCAGTCCATCGGCGACGTCGCGAAGACAGCGGCTCCGGGGTACTGCAAGGACATCGTCCAGATCCGCTTCAACGCCTGGAGCTACATCGACACGCAGAACCTCTGGGCCAGCCTGGCCTCGGAGATCTTCAAACAGCTCGCCGAGAAGGTCTCCAGCGGTGACCCCGTCACCGCCGCCACGAAACGTGCCCAGCTTCTCGCGGCCACGGACAGCTCGCGCAACGTGCTGGCCGAGGCTGAGCAGCAGAAGGAAGCCATCGAGACCAGCCTCCAACAAAGCGAGGAGCTGATCCAGAAGCTGGAAAACGAGGAGGCCAACCTTCGCGCGGACCTCCGTGAAGTGAAACTGAGTCGGACCACCCTCCAGAGCATCCTGGAAGCCTCGGGGCTCCAGAAGCAGGCCGAGAAGATTTCCGAGGAGCTTCAACTGCCCCTGAAGCAGGCGCTGACTCCCGAGGGAATCGAACAACTCCGAGAGTTGCGCGATGTGTCCGGGCGGCTCCGAGCCTACTGGCGTGCGCTATGGGAAAGGCCTCCAGGAGAGCGTCAGCGTGCCCTGCTCCTGTTGTTCATATGCCTGAGCATCCCTGTCCTGGCAGTACTGGCCACGCCGTTCCTCACACGTGCTTGGCACGTCATGTCCGCGCTGCTCAGTGCTGTCAGCCTCGTGGGGTTCTGGAAACAGATCCAGCCCTTCCTTGAAGCGGCGAAGACAGCGGCAAAGAAACTGGAGACCGCATGGGACAAAGCCAACACACAAATCGAGGAGACGAAGCAGACCCGGCGCCAGAAATTGGAAGAGAAGCGCACCGCACTCTCGAAGCAATTGAATGAGGCCCGGAAGTCCGTGGATGAAGCCACCACCGCGCTGCACAACGCGGAAGCCAAGCTCGATGCCCTGCGCGCGGACCGGAAGGTGTCCGAATTCATCCGCAATCGGCACCAGAGCACGGACTACACCCAGCACCTGGGCGTCCTTGCCCGTGCCCAACACGACTTTGAAGAGCTCACCAAACTGATCAAGAAGGCACGCGAGGAGGGCCCAAGTGACCCCTCCAAGCGGGAGAAGGACCCAAGTGTCCCCCCCAAGCTGCCGCGCATCGACCGCATCATCCTCTACATCGACGACCTGGACCGCTGCCCGGAGGACAAGGTCGTCGAGGTGCTCCAGGCCGTCCACCTCCTCCTCGCCTTCGAGCTGTTCGTCGTCGTGGTTGGCGTGGATTCACGCTGGCTGCTGCACTCCCTCCAGCAGAACTCCAAGGTCTTCCAGTCCTCGCTCCTGAAGGACAGCGGCATGTCCACCGAGGAGCAGCACCACTGGCAGTCCACGCCGCTCAATTACCTGGAGAAGATCTTCCAGATTCCCTACGCCCTGCGCAGCATGGAACCGGAAGGCTTCGGCTCCCTCATCGATGACCTGACCGGTACCACCGCCGAAGCGCCTCCGGCCACCGTCCAGGCACCCGTGCAAGAAGTCACCGAGGCCGCCGGAGCGCCAGAGTCCCCTTCAACGCCCAAGGCCATCGTCAGCGAAGCAGCCCCTCATTCCAGCACCGAACCCAAGCGCACGAGCGAACCACCCCCTCCGCCTCCAGCGCCGCTCCTGCTGAGCATCACGGACGAGGAGCGCCGCTACATGAAGTCGCTGCATGGCTTCATCCCCTCGCCCCGCGCCGCCAAGCGCTTCGTCAACACCTACCGGCTGCTGCACGCGTCCCTCCCCGCGAGCGAACGGGCCGCGTTCGTCGGCGGCCCGGAGCACCCCGGCGAATACCGGTACGCCCTGCTCCTACTGGCGATGATCATCGGCCACCCGGCGGAAGCCACGCGGATGCTCGCGCTGCTGGTGGAACAGGAGCCTCCCGGTTCATGGTGGACCTTCGTCACGGCATGCGTTCACCAAGAGTCCGGACACGGCACGTCGCCGGATCGCTGGGCGGAGCTGGGCGCTCACCTGGAACAACTCCAGACCCAACACGTCCTCCCAGAGAACCTCTCCTGTGACGCCCTCGTGAAGTGGGCACCGAGGGTCGCGCGCTACTCCTTCCAGGCGCGCTCGGTGCTTCTGGCCCGCCGGAAGAAGACGCCCTCCCCGAACCTCACCCTGGCCCATGGCTGAGCGCCCCGCGAAAAATCCCGGTCAGAAACCAGATCGATATGTCCGTCACGTATTTCCGTTGATGACTTCGCGGGCTCCTCGAGCCCGCGGGATGCCGGATGCGTCGCACGCGGGGCCGGACGCGGCGCTTGCTCACGGCAGGGAGGGGTGCATGACGGAGCTCTCGGCGGAGGTGCGCGTGCAGGTGGCGCGTTGGCGGAATCTCCTCGTGGACGCGGCCCGCTGCGGCGCGCTGGAGAGTCCCCTGGACGTCCTGAGCCATCCCCACTGGGAGCCTCGGGAACTCCAGGCGATCTGGTGGCTGCGCTCGGAGAGCCTGCTTCCCGTGGGTGTGCTCGCGACGCGCCTGGGGGGCCTGGCCATGCCGCGCCTGAGCCGTCTGGTGGACCGGCTGGAGGACGGCGGCCTCGTGCGGCGGGAGCGCTCGGTGCGGCATGACCGCCGGCGCGTGCGCGTGCGCCTCACCGACGCGGGCCGCGCGCTCGCGGATCAACTCGATGCGCAGGTGCAGGCACGCATGGCGCAGCGGCTGGCCCCGCTCCAGGGCGAGACGCGCAGCGCGCTGATGGACGTCCTGGAGCTGTGGGTGCAGGCCCTGACCGTCCAGGCCCGCACCGCCGAGGAAGTCGCCGAGGAGAACGCCGAGCTGGCCAACGCCCCCGACGAGCTTCTAGCGGCGTCGGCCGCCTGACGCACCCTACAGCCGCACCTCCACGACGCCCGAGCGGAGGCAGGGTTCCGCTCCGTCGCCCTCCCATTCATTCCCCGCGCCCTGCACGAACATCGGCAGCACATCCGAGGTCACTGTGCCCAACCGCCAGTGCCCAGCGCTGTCCGTCTCTCCGCGCATGGGCGGCATCGAGCGGTACTTCCCGCCCACCATCACCAGGGCTCCCGCCACGGGACGTCCTTGATGGGTGACATGGACCTCACAGGAGGAGCCGGAGGAAGGCGCTGGCGACAGCCGCACGTCCACGCTCGTGTCGTCCGCGCCCATCCGCGCCACACTGCTGGGCCGTGACGCATAGGGCGCTGACGCGACCTGGACGCGGTAGGTCCCGGGCTCCAGCAGGGACACCGCCATGCCGTCCTCCTCCGGAACGAACTCCCGCGAAGGCACCGCGCTCCACAGGCCCTGCGCGTCGCGACGCTCCAGCAGGTACACCGGATAGGGCGGCACCACGCGCTCCTTCAACTGCGCTCGCGTGAAGCCATCCATCCGGACGACCAACCACCGGTACAACGGCACGCGCCACTCGACGTCCACCACGCCCTGCATCTCCTCCGTTGGCGTGAAGTCGAAGTCCCACATCGAAGGCGCCGCCGGACGGCCTTCCTCCTTCAGTCCCCGATAGACGTTGAAGCGCGTCGCTCGCCATGCCGGCACGTCGGGGATCGTGAATCGCCCGTCCGCGTCCACCGGCTCCTCTCCGCCCGGCCAGCTCACCATCCGCCCACCGGACCGGGACGTGTTCCCCAGCAGAACCCGTCCGCGAAGGGTCACCGCGCGGCTCAGGCCTTCGGGGAACAGCCTCGCCACGTCCAGCGTCACCGGGGTCACGGTGCCTTCACGCAGGCGCACCTCGACCGGGCCACCCTCCCGCCCCGAGGGCGCGCGCAACCACAGCCGCACCGCGCGGTCCGGAGGCAGCGGCGCCAGGCGCGTGTCCGCGTCCGGGCTCAGCGGCACCGGCCTGCCATTCACGAGCGCCCATCCCAGGTCCGGGTTCACCACTGCCAGCACGGGCTGAAGGGCGCTGGCCCGCTCGGCGTCGTGCGGATCCACGTCGCGCTCGATGCGCACGGAGAACGTGCCCTCCATGTTCCGCGCACCGTCCAGCCGGATGCTCACGCCCGTAGGCCGGTTCGCTCTCAGCACGCCCGCGTTCAACGTGCCCGTCTTCGGCAAAGAGCCCGGCACGAAGTCCGCCCACCAGAAGGTCCCGTCCGGTTCGAACGCGACCACCTGGTAGCGCGGCGCGGGCGGCACGGCGACGGGCCCCACCACGCCTCCCTGCGACGAAGCGGTGGCCGGCGCTCTCATCCACTCGCGCACGTTGGCCAGGTCCTCCAGTCTCGAAGGCCCCACCAGGCTGATCGCCTTCTGCCGCTTCTCCTCCTCCCACCACCCCTCGTCCCCTTCGATGATGTACGCCGCGCCCACGCGAGCCTCGCCTGCGAACGGATGCGCGCCCTCCAGCGTCGCCGTCAGCCACAGGCCCGCGTCCACGGCAGCCGCGGCCTCCACCCGAGGAGCCACCTCCGGCACACCGGCGTCCTCGACACTCACGGACACGGGAGGTGACGGCGGCACCAGCGGCGGCGCAGGCTCGGGACGCAACAACATCCACAAGCCCACGCCCAGCAGCACCGCCACCAGCATCCCGCCCAGGACCCGCTTCAAGCGCATGCGGCGTCAGTCCGTGTCGCTGTTGGAGTACAGGGACAGCCACACCGGCGCGTGGTCCGACAGCCGGGTGACGTAGTCCAGCGGGTTCGCGATGTAATCACGGCCCGTGCTGGAGAACTCCGTCACGTACGTGTCCTGCATCCAGAAGTGGTCGTACGCGTTGGCGTAGCCCCCGGACGAGTTCATGGTGGTGGCCACGTCCAGCTTGCACGTCACCGCGGGCGTCAGGCCCTTCAGCTGGCTCCAGGACGCGTGGGTGCAGGCCATGTTGTGGTCGCCCACGAGGATGACGTCCTGGTCCGTGGTGCTGGCGGACTGCACGGACGCGAACACGCCGTCGATGGCCTGCGCCTCCAGCGTGCGGTCCGCCGCCGTGCCCCACACCGCGTGCCAGTTGAGGAACGTGTAGTCCGCGCCCGTGGGCACGTGGCGCACCTTCACCACCTGCGGCTCGCGCTCGAACAGGTCTCCCGTGTCCGTCCACACCGTGGAGGACAGCAGCGACACCGTGTCCGTCCGGTACAGCACCGCGTAGTGCTCCTTGTAGGACGACCGGCCGATGAGCGGCGTCACCACCGCCGTCCACGACACCCCGGAGACCTGCGTCAGGTTCGTCGCGATGGCCGTCGCCGCGGACGCGTCCATCACCTCCTGGAGGAACACCAGGTCACAGCCATTGTTCGAGTTGCTGTTCGCACCGAACTGGTTCCACAGCTGCTTCGCGTCATCCAGGTAGGTCTGCTCGGCCGCCCACCCCTCGTGGCGGAGGTTCCAGCTCACCACCCGGAGATACGAGCCCGCCTGCGCCAACGCGGGGAGCACCAGCACGGACAACACCAGGACGCGCGACAAGAAGGACGGCCCTCTCATTTCACGGCACCTCCAGCCCTGCGGGAGAAAAGCGCCCCATCTTCGGCATGCCAGCGCCCCAGGACCAGCCCTCCTTCGTGGAATCAAGGTCACATCCCACCCCGCACGACACTCCCCGGACACCTCCCATTAAATGCAACTTGATTGCATGTGACTCCAAGTGGCACTTATTGCGGGCCCTGCCTTCACCCGCGGTACCCACCCAAGGAGTCCCCATATGTTGAAGCATCCCCATGCCCTGTTCGCCGCTGGCGCTGTCTTCCTGCTCGCCGGCTGCGGTACCGAAGAAGCCCCCGCCCCGGAGTCGCAAGCCCCCGTCACCCAGCAGTCGGAGCTGCTCGCCGCCTGCGAGGACACGGAGGAACTGGCGGAGGTCGCCGAGCACTCCTGCATCCACGCCGAATACGGTCCCTTCGAGTCCGTCACCGCCGCGCCCCATGGCGGCCCGTCCTTCGTGGACGTGAGCGTGGGGCACACCGCGTACAACGTCACCCTGCCGGCCATCAGCTACCGGAAGTGGACGCTGGGCTACGCGGGCTCCGTCATCTTCACCCCGGAAGAGTCCACCGAGTACGCCTTCCTCACCTCCGGCTACCGCGCCGTCCGCGTCTTCAACGCGGCCACGAATGAGGAGGTCGGCCTCGAGTGCCGCTACCACGTCCCGCAGGAGGTCTGCGGCAACCTGCGCACCGCCGTCACGGCCGACCTGGAGGGCGGCGTGGACTACCGCCTGGACTTCGCGGCCGTCGCTCCCCAGCCCGCCACGTTCCTCCTCGTCGTCGAGGAGACGGGCCACGACCACCACGAAGAGTAGGCCCGCGTGAGTGAAGGCCCGTGGACACCTCCAAGGCCCACGGGCCTCCCCAACATCCAAAAACTTCTGTATCTCAATTGCATCTACACCACGGATTCCAATGAGGCAGCCCCATGCGCACCCCGTTTCCAGCCCTCCTCCTGGCCGGCGGCCTCGCGGTCCTGACCGCCTGCGGCGGCGACGACGCATCGCCCGGCCCGGACGACACGCCCCAGGAGCAGGGCGACCCATGCGCCCCCAACGGCCACATCCACCGCGAGCCTGAGGGCGACTGGTGCCACTGCAACCGGGGCTACCTGGCCAGCGAAGAGGGCCTGTCGTGCGTGGCGGACCCGGACTACGTGCCGCGCACGGACTTCGACTTCGGGGACAACGGCGAGCACGCCTGCTGGCACGTCACCAACGGCCCCTTCGCCACCGTCACCGCGTCGCCGGAGCGGCAGCCGCGCGTGGATGACTTCCACACGCACTACACCGTCCAGCTGCGCCCGGAGAACGGCCAGTCCGTGGGCACCTTCAGCTTCAAGGCCTGGGCGAGCGGTGACTTCATCCTCTACCTGAGCACGCCCGACGTGGCCGTCACCGTGAAGGAAGGCGAGCGCGTCGTGGAGCCCATGGGCACCCAGGCCACGGGCGGCTTCTGCGACGGCCTGAAGCAGATGGTCGGCTACGAGCTGACGGACAAGGTCCAGTACACCGTCACCTTCGGTCCCACCGCGAACACCGGGCTGGGGCTCGTCATCGAACACCTCCAGTGATGGGCTGAATCGCACCAGGCCTTATTGCAACCAAGTTGCATTTACGGCATGAGTGAGTCACCGGACGCACCGGCGGCTTCCTGGCCGCCTGGCACCCCGCCGCGCCCGGCATCCCGAAAGGAAACACCCATGTTGAAGATGAAGCGCATCGCGCTGGGCGCGTTGTTGTCGCTCGGCCTGACGGCCTGCGGACCGATGGAGGAGGCGCCGGAGGCTTCCTTCGAGGCGCGGGATGCACAGGAGTTGGAGGCCGGTTGCACTTCGCTGGGCACGGGCATCACCACGCACGCGTGCACCCACTCCGGCAACCCCACGGACCACGTGTCCGTCACGGCGAGCGCCACGCGCGTCACCAGCGCGCCCGCCATCAGCACGAAGCACAAGGCCTATGACCTGACGCTGCCGTCCGGCGCCGAGGGCTCCGTGACGTACGTACCGGCCACCACCGGCTCATACGCGTTCTACCGGACGCAGAACGTGGCCTTCACCGTCGTCAACGGCGCCACCAGCGCCACGGTGCCCTCCGCGCTGACGCATAGCGTGTCGTCCTCGGGATGCTCGCTCACGCACGTGTCCGTCTACGACCTGACGGCGGGCACGACGTACATCCTCGCGGCGGGGCCGGCGTCCGGCGACGCGCTCACCGTGGTGCCGGAGTTCCTCAACGACACGCGCACGCGCTACTACCAGGACGCGGACGGTGACGGGTACGGCAACAACGCCACGTCCGTCCTCACCGCGTGCACGCCGCCCTCCGGCTACACGACGCAGCGCTTCGACTGCAACGACACGCCGGGCTCCGGCGCCAGCATCAACCCGGGCGCCACTGAAATCTGTGGCAACGGCATCGATGACAACTGCGACGGGCTGCAGTGCTGACCGCCGTCCCCTGACGCGGGCCTGAGCCGGTCCGCTCCCGCGCCGGAGCATCTCACCTCGGAACGGTGCTCCGGCGCGGGCCTTTCCCCGCATGCATGAAGGACTCCCCTCGATGCGTCTCTCCTCCGCCACCTTCCTGTTCGCCACCTGTGCCGCCCTCGCGCTGAGCGGCTGCGATGACGACGCCCCCATCGTCACGCCAGACGCCGGCCTCCCGACGGACGCGGGCTCCGATGCGGGCACCGGCACCGACGCGGGCACGACCGCGTCCACCGCCACCGTCACCACCTCCCGTCCGTCCGAGGGCGAGACGGACGTCTACCCACTGGAGATGTACCTGGACGCGTCCGGACAGACGCCGGTCATCGCCTTCCGCAAGGTGCTGATGCTCACCTTCAGCGAGCCCATGGACCCGTCCGCCGCCCAGGTCACGCTGCACGACCGCACGGACACCACCGCCCCGGCCCGCGTCCTCACCGGCACCTGGTCCGAGGACGCGCGCACGCTCACCGTCACCGTGCCGCGCACCGAGGAGAGCACCCGGCCGCTGGAGGTCTCCACGCACCACGCCCTGGCGCTGGACGCGCTGAAGGACGCGGCCGGACGCGCGCTGTCACCAGCCACCGTGGGGCTGGGCGGCGACACCGCGCTGGACTTCACCACCGGCGAGCGGGACCCGGAGCTGGAGCACGCGTGCACGCACACGCTCGTCAACACACCGGAGGCGGTCACCGCGGGCCGCACGCCCTTCGACTTCCCGCCTGACACGCACACCGGACACGCGCGCTACGACGTCACCCTGCGCCCGGGTGAGGCGGGCTTCGGTGGCTACACGGGCTTCATCTCCGACCCGGAGAACGCCGAGCACGTCACGCTCTACCTGAACCAGCAGGTCCCCACGAAGGTCACCAACGACACGGCGGGGACGGACGTGGCGTCGGTGCTCGCCCCCGCGCGGTTCATCTGCGCCGGCATCACGCACACGGTGACGTTCACGTCGGAGCCGGGGGATCAGATCCACCTGTTCCAGTTCGGTCCCGTGGCCTCGGAGCACATCCAGTTCGTGCTGGAGCGCGAATAGCAATCCCCCTCAGCCCGAGGGGAGGGCGTGCGTCCACCAGGACAAGGTGGGCCACCCCGCCGGTCCAATGCCGCGTGAAGGTCTGCCCGCTACGGTGACGGTATCTCTCGGATCCGGAGGCCTACCGCATGCGCCACGCCGCTCCCCGAAGGACGCTCGCCCCTCACGAGGAAGTGCAGACGTTGCCCCACTACCTGGTGGGCGAAGCACTGGATGGCATCCTCTACGTCTCGTCGCCGCCCATCGCGCGCAAGCAGGGCATGACGCCGCTCATGGGACGCGCGCCGGAGGGCTGGTGGTGGACCTCCGAGCCCCGGCTGCTGTTGGGCGAGGACGTGCTCGTCCCGGACCTGGCGGGCTGGATGAGCGGACGGCCGCCGACACTGCCGGATGGCTCGTTCATCGACCGCGTGCCGGATTGGGTCTGCGAGGTGCTTTCGCCCGCCACCGCGAAGCTGGACCTGACCATCAAGCTGCCGCGCTACGCCCGCGCGGGCATCCGCAACGCGTGGATCATCAACCCCGTGCACCGCGTGGTGGAGGTGTTCCGCCAGGACCATGAGCGCTGGGTGCTGCTGAACACCTTCGTGAGCGAGGACCGCGTGCGCGCCGACCCCTTCGGCAAGGCGGACCTGGTGCTGGCGCCGTTCTGGACGCAGGTGTGAATCACGCCGCGGGTTCCCACGCGCCCGTGAACGCGTCGAAGCGGCGCACGTTGACGCTCAGCGCCCGGTACACCTGGGTGTCCGTCCCCACGTCCACCGGCGTCCCATCCGCGGGCACCGTCAGCCGCTCGAAGCGCGCGCCGGTGAACCAGCGGTGCGGCTGCGGCTCCAGGACGAAGAGGCCCTCGTCATCCAGGTCCACCTCGATGGGCACGAAGTCCACGCGCTGGAGCTCCACGGGCGGCGGGAAGTCCATCGCGACGCGGAAGGGCACGCGTGCCGAGTCCTGGGTCGCGACGCCCTCCAGGAACAAGGAGCGCCCCTGCATCACGTCCGCCTCCGCTCCCAGGGCGCTCGACGGCGGCTGGAGCAGCAGCGACAGCGACCGCGCCATGCCCGCGATGCCAGGGGAGCGCCCCAACACGCGCGCCTGCCCTGCGTCCGCGAGCAGGTCGAAGACCACCTCGCGGTCCCACTCGCCCAGCACGCGACCTCCGGAGAAGAAGTCCCCTTCGTGCGCGTGCGCGGTGGGCAGCAGCACGTCTCCCAGGCGGCGCAACAGGGCCTGGGGCTGGAGGGGCGAGGCCTTCTCGAACAGATAGATGGGCCCCAGCACCAGGCGCGCGGTGGTGAGCGTCACGCGCCAGTCGGTGTCGGTCGTGAAGGCGCCGACGGTGGACTCACCGGACGCGAGCGCCGTGCGCAGCCCCATGCGGAAGGTGATGCTCCGACCTCCAGTGCCGGACAGGCCACAGCCCGCCGCGAGCGCTCCGCCCAACATCCACGTGAAGGCACGACGCGAGTAGTGCTTCATGGCCGGTCCTCCTGGAGGTCCAGGTACACGGTGAGGGTGCCGCGCACGGTGCGAGGTGCACCGGCGGAGAAGTGGCGCGTGGCCAGCAGGGACGCGGGCGCGTCGGGGCCGCGGAAGTTGGACACATAGTTGAACTCGGACTCCCGCCAGCGCGCGTCCAGCAGGTTCTCCACCGACAGGCCCAGCTCCACGGCGCGCCAGCGCGCGCGGGCCGCCACGTCGAAGAGGAAGATGGACTCGCTGTAGCGATCCAACGGCAGGGGCTTGGGCCCGATGGCGCTGTGCCCCAGCGCCACGCTCCACCCCACCGGCTGCCGGGCCACGGTGGCCGTGCCCCGCCAAGACGCATCCACGCGCCCCAGCACCTGCGGGATGTACGGCAACACCGCGCCGTCCCACATCCTCCATGAGGGCGCCCCGGGCAGCGGCTGCGTCGCGCGGGCCCACGCGAGGCTCGCCTGCACGTCCAGGTGTTGCTCCCACTGGAAGCGCGCGCTGCCGAACGCGCCCAGCCGCTGCGACGGGCCAATGGGCTGGTTGCGCCCCGTCGTCTCGCTGAACACCAGGTCCAGCGACACGCGCGTGGCGAACACGGCGCTCCGCAGCTCCAGCGACGACGGACCGTCGCCCCACCGCCAGCCCAGGCCCGTCTCCCCGGACGTCACTCGCGCGTAGGGCGCGAACTCCGCGTCGGACAGGCCCGCCGCGTCGCTGGAGCGCGCCCCCAGGCCCGCGCTGGTCAACCACGTGAGGCGCGGCGTCAGGCGCACCTCCGCGCTGGCGCGAGGGCTGGCGAAGAAGCCGTAGGCCTCCACGGACTCCTCCGGGATGCGAGCCCCCTGCCGGTCCTCCGCCGGCCGGTTCAGGTCCTCCACGCCGAACAGGAACGTGTCCACGCGCACGCCGCCGCGCAGCGTGAGCCACTCCAGCGGCGCGCCTCGCAAGGACAGGTATGCGCCCAGGTTCGTCACGCGCACCTGGTTGTCGAACACGGTGGCGTAGGGCGCGCCGCCCTTGTCGCGCAGGCGCCGCGCGCGGGTGTGCACGTTGTCGTAGCGGGCCACGTAGCCCAGCTCCACCGGCTGCGGCTGGCCCCACCAGATGAGGCCCGGCGTGTAGCGGCCGCGCAGGCCCACGGTGGTGCCCTGATAGGACTGCTCCGTGTTGTCGCCGCGCTGGGCCTCGCCGATGGGAGGCGTATCCTGGAGGAAGCCGGTGAAGTTCTCGCGGCTGCGCATCCGCCGGGCGATGGCGAAGGCCTGCTGTACGAAGCGGCCTCCGCGCTCCAACCGGGACGTCAGCTCCACGGAGGCGATGTGGCGCTGGCTCGCGCCGCCCTGGTTCGGGTCGTAGAGGCAGAAGAACTGCGAGTCCGCGTCCGGCTCACACGGCAGCCGAGCGTCCACGACGTCCGTCTCCCGCACCACGCCCGCGGAGCCATAGCGCGCGCCGTAGCTCGCGCCGAACAGGCGCAGCTTCGTCTCCGGGCCCAGGCGCAGCTCCGTCTGGGCCATCAGGCCCGCGTTCGCGTATGCGCGGTTGGGACCGAAGCCGTGCCCCTGGCGCAGCAGCACGCCGACGAAGGTGGCGGCGGTGGACTCGGGCGGGCCCCACACCAGGGACAGCCGGCGCGACGCGAACCCGCCGTAGCTGGCGGACGCGGTGATGCCCCGCTGCTCCAACCCCAGCTGGTACTCCACGGTGCCCGCGACGCCGAAGTCGCCCTGGGATGGATCATACGGACCCTCCGTCACGCGCAGGGACTGCACCAGCTCCGGGATGATGAAGTACGTGTCCGCGTAGCCGTGACCGTGGGCGTTGGAGACCTCGTTGAGGGGCACCCCATCCAGGCGGATCTCCACGTCCTTGCCTTCGCCCGCGTCGAAGCCGCGCAGGTAGACGGTCTCCGCGTGCCCTTCCCCGCCGTGGTTGGCCAGCATCACCCCCGGCGCCAGCAGCATCAGGTCCGTGGCTGAATTGCGAGGCACGTCCGCCAGCTGCCCCACCGTGATGTGGAAGTCCCCCACGGCGACCGGAGGCGGCGCTGCGGACTGCCCACGCACCGTGGTGGAGAACGCGGGTGGCTCCGGCTTCGGAGGGGGCGCGGGCTCCTCCACCTCCACCTCCACCACAGGCGACAGGGCCACCGGCTCGAACATCACCGGCACGTCCACCCGCACCTCCAGCGGCTCTTCTCCCTGGCGCGCAGGCTCGAAGCGCCAGCGCAGGGCCGCCGCCATCGCGGCCCGGTCGAACGCGGTGCCCCCGGACTCCTGGACCTCCACCTGGGACACCTCTCCCCCACTGTCGATGGTCAGCCGCAGCAGCACCCGCACGGCCTCCGTCAACGGCGGGACGTCCGCCGGCATCACGGGCGGTGGTGCCTCCACGGGAACGGGCGGCGTCACGGGCGCTTCGGGCGACGCGCTCAACAGCCAGAGCACCAGCGTCGGGATGAACACGGGCAACGACCTCGGCCTTCGGGGTCCACCCGGCACGGGCAGCCTTTCCAACGGCCGTCCGTGGATATCGCAACCCAGACTTGACTTGCAACATAGTTACAAATACCAACCGGATGCATGAACCGACGAAGCAAGTGGACCCGGGGTCTGCTGCCAGGCGCGCTGGCGCTCATGGCCTCCGGCTGCGGTGACGCCGTGGCGCGGGGCGACGTGCGGGTGTCGTTGAGCGGCGGGGACGGCACGCAGCGCGGCTACGCGGATCACCTCTTCCAGGACGGCTGGTCCGTGCAGTTCACGAAGTACCTGGTGTCCCTGGGCGACTTCACCCTCACGTCCGCGGCCGGCGACGTGCACGCGACGACGGAGCACCTGCTGGTGGACGTGCAGAAGGGGGACGTGCCGCTCACCGGCCTCACGGGCCTGGAGGCGGGGCGCTACGGCGTGGCCTTCCGCGTGAGCCCCCCGGAGGCACGCACCGTGGCGGGCACGTCCGTGTCCGCGGAGGACCTGACGATGATGCGCGAGCGCGGCTTCAGCTACTTCGTGGAGGGCCGCGCGCAGAACCGCGACCCCACGCTGGGCCTCTACACCTTCCGCATGGGCTTCCCCGTCGACGCGCGGATGGTGGACTGCATCAACGGCGTGGACGGCACCCAGGGCATCGTCGTGCCGGAGAGCTCCATGGCGGAGGCGGAGGTCACCATCCACGCCGAGCACATGTTCTACGACCGGCTGGGCACCCACCGCGGCGTGCAGCTGCGCTTCGAGGCCATCGCCGCCACCGCGGACGCGAACCACGCCATCACGCCAGAGGGACTGGCGTCCCAGGACCTGCTCGACCTGCGCGGGCTGGACGGCGGCGAGCTGCGCGACGCCCAGGGCCAGCCTGTCGTCTACCAGCCCGGCGCCTACGCCCTTCGCACGCTCCAGGAGTTCGTCACCCAGAGCATCGTGGATCAGGCGCACCTCAACGGCGGCGGCGTCTGCACCGTCGCCGCGCCGTAGGGCCTCCCCGTCACGCGGGAAGGCCCCGGCGGAGGCGTCAGGCCTTGGGCGCTTCCTTCGCGGCGCGCTGCTCTTCGACCTCGCGCCGCACGTCATCCATGTTCAGCCCGCGGACCTGCCGGAGCAGATCCTCCAGCGCCGCCGCCGGCATCGCGCCCGGCTGCTCGAACAGGAGGATGCCGTCCCGGAACACCATCAGCGTGGGGATGGAGCGGATCTCGAAAGCACCGGACAGCTCCGGCTGCGCGTCGGTGTCGATCTTCCCGAACACGACGTCCGCGTGCTTGTTGGAGGTGCTCTCGAAGATGGGCGCGAACGCGCGGCAGGGACCACACCAGGTCGCCCACCAGTCCAGGATGACGATGCCGCTCTTGCCCACCGTCTCCTTGAAATTGTCCTTCGTGATTTCGAGCGTCGCCATGAAGTCCTCCTACCGAACGTCCAACAGCTCCACCTCGAACAAGAGGGTGGCGTTGGGGGGAATCACACCGGCCGCGCCGCGCGAGCCGTAGCCCAGCTCCGGCGGGATGGTGAGCTTGCGGACGCCGCCCACCTTCATGCCCGCGACGCCCTGGTCCCAGCCCTGGATGACCTGGCCCGCGCCCAGCCCGAAGGTGAAGCCCTGACCGCGGTCCCGGCTGCTGTCGAACTTCTTGCCGTCCGTGAGGGTGCCCACGTAGTGCACCGTCACCCGCTTGCCAGCGACCGCTTCCGTCCCGGTCCCGACCTTCACGTCTTCCACTCCCAAGCTCATGCCAGGCTCCTCCTCAAGGCGGGAATCCGCCGTGGAAAGATGCGCACTCTAATGCCGGACGCAGCCTCCCGCCTCCCTGAATGCCCAGCCCCGGACCGGAATAAAGTGACGGCGGGGCTCCGGATGATTCCGGACACCCCGCCGTCAGCTCCTGCCACGGACCTCAGGTCAGAACGTGCCACCCACGTTCAGCGTGGTCGTGTAGCTACCACCGCCCGACGGGTCGCTGCCGCCCGGAGCGATGTCCGGAGCGAACTGCTTGTCGAACAGGAAGTTGTAGTAGCCACGCAGGTCCGCGGTGAAGTGGCCGAAGTGGCCGCGCACGCCCACGCCCGCCGGGACGTTGCCCACGGTGTCGTCGCTGTAGCCGAGCGCCTCACCGCCGCGGAAGTGGTAGTTGCTGATGCCGATGCCGCCCAGCAGGTACGGCTGCACCGCCGTCGGCGTGATGGCGAGCGTCAGGGCCGCCTGGCCACCGTTGCGCACCAGGTCCGGGCCGGTATCCGCGCCCAAGGAGCCGGCGTTCTTGATGTTGTTCAAGGCGCCGGAGTAGCCGACTTCGACACCCAGCACGGACGTCGGCTTGAGCGACGCCGTCACGGCCGCGGAGGGACCGGGGGCGAGCTGCGGAGCCAGGGCGCCGGTGTAGCCTTCCACACCGCCACCGATGAGGAGCGTCAGGCCCCTCTTGGCGTTCTTGCTCTTCTTCTCCACCTCCAGCGGCTGCACTTCCTCATTGGCTGACGCCGAGGGCTGGTAGCTCGTGGGAGGCGGCGTGGTCACTCCGCTGCCGCCCGTGGCCTCATGGCCGTACGGCGCGCTCTCGCTCTGGCTCATGCCGCCGCTGCTCGTGCCGGACGGAGGCGGAGGCGGAGCAGGAGGCGCCGCCGCGGGAGGCGGCGCCGGGGGAGGCGGCGCGATCGGTTCGTTCTGCGGCATGGTGCCGCTGGAGCCACTGCCGCCCACCCCTTGCGGGTTCACCGGCTCGCAGCGCATCGGCGTGTTCAGGTAGACCACGCCGCTGCCACCGGAGCTGCTCAGGCCCTGGTCGCTGGTGCCCGGGTGCTTGCTGCTCTTCGAGGAGTCATCGAGCGACCCGCTGCCGCCCGTGCCCTGAAGCGATTCATCCACCGGCGCCTCCTCGATGAGGAGGTCCTCCTCCTGGACCCCACCCTGAGAGGATTGCGACGTCGTGTCCTTGTGCTGCTGGTCCTTGGGGACAGCGGCCTGCCCTGGAGGGCAATCCTTCTCCGCCGCACCCGCGCCCGTCCCATACATGAGCGCCGCGATGGCGCCCGCCAGAATCTTCGCTTTCATCCAACCCTCCATCGTCGACTGACTGACATGAAGGTTGTCTTGAGCGGGACATCCGGCAAGCCTTGCCCGGGCGGTCAAAGACAGCTGACCTGCCCGCCTGCCCCCCAGGGGGCAAGGCGTGGTTTCAGAGCCACTTCACGGGGACGGAGGGCTCGGACGCCTCCCCGTCCACCGTCAAAGACAGACGTCAATAGACGTCCGTCACGCTTCGCGCAGCCAGGCCGAACCGGTGACGACAGGCAATTGCAATGCGCGCTCGCGGTCCAGGTCCAGGTTGCCGATGTGCAGCGACAGCGGCGCCTGCACCCACTTGTAGATGGACTGATGGAACAGGCGCACGAAGCGGTCCACGTACCCGCCCAGCCGGTCCGCATCCACCTCCGGGAACATCGCGGTGAGCGCCGTGCGCATCTCCGACGGGGTGAGCTTCTCGCCCGCGTGCAGGTAGAAGCACGCGTCCAGGATGGGGAAGGGCATGAGCTCCTCCTCACCCACCTGATCATGCGCCAGCTCCGGACCGGCGGGCTTGGCGAGCACCTTGCGGATGCCCTCGTAGCCGGTGGTCTCCTGCAGGTAGTCCAGCAGGTACATCACCACCGTCTTGGGCACGTTGGCGATGACCGCGAGCGCGCCCATCAGGTCGCCGCCGATGGTGGTGTAGCCCACGGACTTCTCGCTCATGTTGCCCGTCTGAAGGAACAGGCCGCCGCAGGAGTTGCTCCAGTTCCACATGCGCTGGGCGCGGATGCGGGCCTGGATGTTCTGCTCGGTGATGGGGGTGAGCTTCGTTTCGCCCAGCATCGTCTGGGCGGCGGCCTTCTCCCGCTCGAAGGCCTCTTCGATGGAGACCACCTGGAAGGGCACGCCCAATTCGCGCGCGATGGTCTCCGCCGCGTCACGCGTCTGCTGACTGGAGTACGGGCTGGGCATGTAGAACGCCTGGATGAGCGAGCCCGGGTTGTCCGGCCGCGCGCGCTTCGCGTACCGGTGCGCGATGAGCAGCGTGAGCAGCGAGTCCCGTCCGCCCGACAGCGCGATGCCGAACAGCTTGAAGGCGCGCGTCTTCTCGAAGTAGTCGCCCACGCCCAGCGACAGCGCGTCCAGGATGTCCTCGCACAGCGCCACGCGCGCGGTGCGGCGGGTGTCCGGCGCGGGCAGGAAGAAGCTGCGGTGCGCGGGCACGGGGTACGTCAGCTTCTGGCGCTGCGTCTTCACCGCCTGCGTGCAGTCCAGGGTGGGCACCTTCCTGCCACCGGCCGTCACCCAGTCCTCGCGGTCCACGCGCCAGGTGGTGTTCTCCGTGCGCAGGCGCAGCGTGCGGTCCAGGTCCACCACGGCGGAGCTGAAGCCCTGCTGGAAGCGCGGCGTCTCCAGCACGTGGCGGCCGTTCTGGTTGATGAAGCCGCCGCCGTCGAAGATGAGGCCGTCGTTGCTGCCCACCGCGTTCGCGTACGCGATGGTCACCTGGTGGTCGGACGCGCGCGTGGCGATGAGCTCGCGGCGCGTCTCCCAGAAGCCCAGCCGGAAGGGGGACGCGGACAGGTTCACCACCAGCTCGCCGCCGGAGTACGCGCGCCGGCGCATGGGGCCGTCCGCGCTCCAGATGTCCTCGCACACCTCCGGCGCCAGCGTGCCGAAGTCGAACTGGAAGAGGGAGTCACCCAGCGGCACGCCCCGGTGCGTCTCCGCCATGCCCGGCTGGCCGTGGCCGAAGGTGCGGCCCTCGTAGAAGACGTTGTACGTGGGCAGCTTCTCCTTCGGCACCAGGCCCAGCACCTTGCCGCCCGCCACCACCGCCGCACAGTTGAGGCGCACGCCCTGGTGGGCCACGCCCACGCCCAGGATGCTCACCAAGGGCAGCGCCGCGGTCTCCTTCGCGAAGCGCTCCAGCTGCGGCCACTGGTGGTCGATGAAGCCCTGCCACTGGACCAGGTCCTCCGCGGGGTAGCCGGCAATCACTTGTTCGGGGAAGACGCCCAGCGTGACGTCGTCCGCCGCCATCTTCCTCGCCAGGTCCAGCACCCGGTCGGTGTTCGCCTGGAAGGCGCCCACGGTGGTGTTGACGCTGGCGATGCCAATCTTCACGAGCCGCATGGTGCGTCGCTCTCCCTCAAGAAGGCGTGACGCCCCTGAGCAATGCGCGCATGGGGGGGCCAGGGCAAGCGGATGATGCGGCCTTGGGGCCCCGGGGCGTTCAGTTCCCCCGCCGGGAGGGCCGGAGCTAGTTCAGCGGTCCGCTGGGGCGCACCGGCTGCAACTGGCTCAAGAGGTCGCTCACGTCCACCAGCACCTGCTCCAGGCGGCGGCGCACGTCCAGCTCGCCCAGCAGCTCCTGCCGCCGTCCGGGCTCCGGCACCAGCGCGGACGCCACCACGTCCGCCAGCATGCCCCCACCGGCGCGCGCGGCCACCGGCATCAGGCTCTCCGCGAACGAGGGCGGCACCCTGCCCGCCAGCTCGAAGACGGCCTGGCGCAGCTGCTCCTCCTCCGGCCCGGTGTAGAGCGGATCCGCCAGCACCTGGGCGCGCACCTGACGGTAGAGCGTGTCCGGAGACAGCTCCTTCACCATCCGCACCCGGCTGACGCCCTGCAGGAGGATGTTGTAGCGCCCGTCCTCCACCTGTTCGTCCCAGACGATGACGCCCGCGCACATCAGGGGTTGCAGCGGCGGACGACCCTCGTAGTTGCCCTCCCAGCCCGGCTCCAGCTGGCCCAGCGCCAGCACCCGGTCCGTGGCGAGGGCGTCCTTCACCAGCGCCCGGTAGCGCGGCTCGAAGATGTGCAGGGGAATCACGGTGTGCGGGAACAGGACCGCCGACGGCAGGGGAAACACCTTCAGCGCACCGGCGGCGCGTTCCACGGTTTCTTGTGCGGTCATGGTCACCCTTCCCGTGTGTAAGCCCCCGGGGCATGGGGCGCATTCCTATCAAGCAGGCATCCGGGCCCGGGGTACCGGTGGCAAGGGCCCCGGGTTCCGCTAGGGTGCGCCCCCGAATGTCCTCTACCGAGCCTTCCCCCCAGACCTCCCCGGCCTCCCCGGCCGCTGACGCCCCGAAGCTGTCCTGGTACCGCCGGTTGTACCAGCGCGTGGAGGCCGCCTCCTCCACCCCGCATGCGCTCGCCACGATGATGGCGGTGTCGGTGGTGGATGGTTCCGTCTTCCCCATCCCGCCCTTCGCGGTGCTGGTCCCCATGGTACTGGCCCAGCCGAAGAAGTGGGTGCGCTACTGCCTGCTGGGCACCCTGGCGAGCCTGGTGGGCGGCCTCATCGGCTACGGGCTGGGGGCGTTCGTGGGCGAGGGCATCACCCAGTTGCTGCACATCGACCTGGACGTGCGCGTGGACCGCTTCGGCGTGTCCGGCACGGTGGGCGAGCTCCTGGGGCGCAACTTCTGGGTGCTGGCGCTGCTGTGCTCCGTCCTGCCCACGCCGTTCAAGATCGTCGCCATCGGCAGCGGCCTGGTGTCGGTGCCGCTGGAGCGCTTCCTGCTGGCGTCCGTCATCGGCCGTTCGGTGCGCTTCTTCCTGGTGGGCAGCGTGGTGCGCTTCTTCGGCCCCACCGCCCGCAAGTGGCTGCGCGTCTGAGGTGACTCAGAGGGCCTGGCCGCGGCGCGTGCCGCCCACCGCGCCACGCGCCGCCACCTTGGAGGGGCTGCCCTCCAGCACCTCCTCCACCGTGGACAGCAGCACGTCCGGGCGCACCGGCTTCTCCAGCACCCGGAGGGCCACCGTCTCCACGAACGCGCGCGCCTCCGGCGATGACGCTCCGCCGGAGATGAACACCATCCGCGACGCCAGCGCGGGCGCCTCCTGCTGGAGCCACCGATACACGGCGATGCCGTCCATGCCCGGCATCTGAAGGTCGCACAGCACCACGTCGAAGGACTCGCCCGCGGCCACCTTCGCCAGCGCGTCCTCTCCGCGCGTGACGGTGACGACCTCGTGGCCAGGCTCCAGGAGCAGGCGCATGGACTGCGCCAGCCGGGGCTCGTCGTCCACGATGAGCACCCGCCCGCGCCGCCCGGAGGCCGCCGGCGCTGGAGCCTCCTCGTCGCGCGCCACCGCGTGCAGCGACGGCGGACTCCCCGCGCTCTGCACCGGCGCGGGCGGCAGGAGCAGCGTGAAGGTGGCGCCCTGGCCCGGCACGCTGTGCACGCTCAGGTCGCCTCCGTGCATGCGGACGATCTGCTGACAGATGGCGAGCCCCAGGCCGGTGCCCTCGTCGCTCCCCTTGGTGGTGAAGAACGGGTCGAAGATGCGCGGCAGCACGTCCGGCGGGATGCCGCCGCCCGTGTCCTCCACCTCCACGCGCGCATGGCCGGACGCGTCCGTGCGGGTGCGCACGCGCACCTCGTGGCGGCCGGGGTCTCCATCCGGGATGGCCTGCAGGGCGTTCACCAGCAGGTTGAGCAGCACCTGCCCCAACCGCGCCTCGCTGCCCAGCACGCGCGGCACCGGCCCGAAGTCCTCCACCAGCCGCGCGCGCGAGCGTAGGGCGTGCAGCACCACGCGCACCGCGGGCGGCACCAGCGCGTTCAGGTCCACCAGGCCGCGCTCCGGCGCGTCCTCGCGGCTGAACACCTGCAGGTCCCGGACGATGAGGCGGATGCGCTCCGCGCCCTCCTGGGCCCCGCGCACGCTGGCGAGCGCGTCGCGCACGCCTGACGGAGCCTGCGCCCCTTCCGCCGCGAGGTTCCTGCGAGCGGCCTCCAGGTTCAGCGCCAGGTAGGCCAGCGGGTTGTTGATTTCATGGCCCACGCCCGCGGCGAGCGTGCCCACGGCCGCCACGCGCTCGGCGGCCACCAGCCGCGCCTGCAGCTCCTTGGTCGCGGTGACGTCGCGGTGGGTCGCCACGAAGTGCGTCACGGCCTGGCCGTTGGCGCGCACCGGGGACAGCTGCATCTCGCTCCACACCCGCGTGCCGTCCGGCCGCGTCAGCACCACCTCCGCGCGCAGCGAACGCTCCTCGCGCAGCGCCTCCAACAGCCGCTGCCGGTCCCCGCCGTCCGCGGACGCCAGCAGCTCCCCGGGCGCCGCGCCGACGAGCTCCTCGCGCCGCCGGCCCACCAGCGCGCACAGGGCCTCGTTGACGAAGACGGTGTGGAGGCCGCCCGACTCGCGCACCTCACAGATGAGCACGCCCTCGTGCACCGCGCGCACGGTGGTGGCCAACAACTCCAGCAGCTCCACCGCCTGGCGGCGCTCCGCGCGCGCCGCCGCGAGCAGCAGGCCCGTCAGCGCGGTGATGCCGATGAAGAGCTGCAGCACCACCAGCCCCCGGTGCGGCAGGTCCACCGTGAAGAACGGGCCCAGCTCCCGCGCCGTGCCGGCGATGGCCGCCAGCGCGATGGAGAGGGAGGACAGCGCCGCCCCCCGCTGCCCGAAGCCCAGGGCCGCCCAGGCCATCAGCGGGAAGAGCAGGAACGTCATCGCGTGCGCCGCGCCGGAGCCCGGCCGAGGGAAGGCGAAGACGCCCACGCACACCATGACCGTCAGCGCCGTGAGCAGCAGCGCCTCCCACGAGCGAGCCATGCGCCGCGGCCTGCGCAAGAGCAGCACCGGCGTCACCAGCAGCATGCCCAGCAGGTCCGCCATCCACCACAGCCAGCCGGAAGCGCCCCACTGCGCGGAGGGCACCACCCCGCCCAGCACGAGCCCCAGCGTGCCCAGC
>NZ_RAWP01000056.1:0-61652 GCF_003668935.1 Corallococcus sp. AB032C
TTTGTATAAGAGACAGGCTTCGCGGACGGCCCCGCCGCCGCCCAATGACACGCCGCCGCCGGAGCCGTCCGCGAAGCCGCCGCCGCTCGTGGTGGGCATGACCATGTCGTCCACCACCAGCGCGGGCTCCTTCGCCGCGCCCGTGGGCAACACCGCCTACGGCAAGGCCAACGGCACCGCGAAGGCGCCCCAGGACGTGAAGGGCTACTCCGCGCCCAAGTACGTGCCCGTGTACCAGGTGGACACGGAGCCCTCCGTCGCGTCCGAGGTGAAGATTCCCTACCCGGACGAGGCGCGCCGCGCGGGCATCGAGGGCACCGTCACGCTCTCCATCACCATCGACGCGGAGGGCAAGGTGAGCAACGTGAAGGTCATCTCCGGGCCCGGCTACGGCCTCAACGAGGCCGCGCGTGACGCCATCCGCCGCTTCCGCTTCAAGCCGGCCATCAAGGGCGGCGAAGCGGTGGCCACGGAGATGAAGTACTCGTACACCTTCCTGCTGGACTGAAGGCACGCGCCCCGGAAGCTTCGGCCTGAGCCGTGGCTCCGGGGCGATGCGCCTACTGCGTCTTGAGCGCGCGGCGCATGATGTCGCGCAGCGCCGCCAGGTCCTCGTCCGGCATCGCGGCGATGAGGGGCGGCGGCGAGCTCAGCCGCGCCATCAGCCGGCCGCGCAGCTCCGCGCCGGCCTCCGTCAGCACCAGCATCTTCACGCGGCGGTCCTGCTCGCTGCTCTTGCGCTCCACCAGCCCGCGCGCCTCCAGCCGGTCCACCAGCCCCGTCACGTTGGAAGCGTCACACGACAGGTAGTTGGCGAGCGTGCTCATGGCGAGCGCTCCCTCGCCCAGCTGCCTCAACACGTGCGCCTGCACGGGAGACAGCTCGAACTCCGCCGCCAGCGCGGGGAAGTTGCGCATGTGCGTGTGCAGCAGCTCGAAGAGGAGCGTCCACGCCTGCTCCGGCAGCCCACTCCCACCCTCCGACAGGTCGGTGGTGGCCGTCGACCGGCGCATCACCTGCTCGCTAGGACCGTCGCTGAAGCCGTTCATAGTGAAGTTACGTTAAGTCATCGGACGCACATAAACAATTGACATCATCAACCATTGACCGCTACTACATTCCGCATATTCCAACATCCGACAGTGCGGAGTACTTTCACGAGGCCCTGGGGTCGGGTAGAGGACGCAACGCAGTCGTCCATTGGACGGATCCGCCTCGCGCTCCCGCGGGTCGGTGAGGAGGTCGAAGCGGTATGAGTACCTTTCTGGCGCTGTCCCTGTCGGCCACCCTGGCAGCGGCGCCCGTACTGACGCTGGATGAGGCACTGGAGTCCGCCCGCCAGCAGAACCTCGATTTGAAAATCGCCCAGGAGCGCTTCGAGCAGGCATCGCTCGCGACGCGCAAGGCCTGGTCGGGCTACCTGCCCACCATCACCGCTGGGGCCTCCATCACGCGCAACAACGTGGCGGCCATCATCCCGGCAGGCCCCATCGCTCCGGTGGACATCACCATCCAGCCGCTCATCCAGAAGGGTGCGCAGCTGGAGGCGCGGCAGGCCATCATCGCGCCTCAGCTGTGGGCGGGCATCGCGGCCTCCTACAAGTCCGTGCAGCTGGCGGAGCTGAACACGCAGACGGCGCGCCGGCAGGTGCTCTTCGGCGTGGCGCAGGCGTACTACGGCGCCGCGGCGCAGCAGGAAGCCCTGCGTGCGCAGGAGCGGCTGCTGGAGCTGAACCAGGCGCGGGAGAAGGACACCCAGGCCCGGTTCGACGCGGGCACGGTGACGCGCGTGGCGCTGCTTCGCGCCCAGTTGGACCGCTCGCGCGCGGAGCAGGACCTGGTGCGCGCGAAGAACGCGCTCGCGGGCCTGAAGCTGGCGCTGGGCACGCTCATCCAGCGCGAGCCGGAGTTCGACCTGGCCCCGCCGCCGGAGCCGACGGTGCCCGCGCAGGCGTCACCGGACGACCTGGTCAACCAGGCCATCCAGGAGCGCTCGGACGTGCAGGCCGCGGAAGTGGGCCTGAAGCTCAGCCGCATCAACAAGACGGGCGTCATCCTGAGCTACCTGCCCACGCTGGGCGTGACGGGCGCCTACCGCATCGCGAACGCGGCGGGCTTCACCGGCCAGAACGAGACCTGGGCCATCACCTTCGGCGCCAGCTGGACGCTGTTCGACGGCGGCCTGCGTGAGGCGAACCTCTCCGAGGCGTCGTCGCGCGTGCGTGAAGCCACCGTCACCCAGGTGCTGGCGCAGGCCCGCGTGAAGGAAGAGGTGCGTCGCTCCAAGCTGGACCTGGAGAACGCGCTGGCCAACCGCTCCAAGGCCGAGGAGGCCCTGGAGCTGGCGCGCGAGTCCAACCGCCTGACGGACGTGAGCTTCAAGGCGGGCGTCGCCACCTACCTGGAAGTCGCTGACGCCAACACCGCGCTCACCAACGCGGAAGTGGGCTTCGTGTCCGAGCGCCTCCAGGCCTCTCTCGCCGCGCTGCGCCTGCTCAACTCGCTGGGCTCCTTCGAGTCCGGTTCGGTGAAGAAGGAAGCGGCCGCCCTGGGCGCGGAGCCCGGCGCGGGCGCGCCGAAGTCGCAGCAGCCTGCCCAGGAGCAGCCGGCACCTCAGCAGCCCGCGCCCCAGCAGTAGGCGCGGGGTGACGTGCGATTCCCGGCGCCCGCTTCAGGGCGCCGGGTCCCCTGCCCTCCCGGGCGGGAAGCAGGTGCTTCGTTGTGGGGGTCCATCACCGGCCCCACCCTCCTCTGTAGGACCCGTTCCACGAGGAGGGAACCATGGCGGATGAATCCTGGGGCAACTGCAAGAACTGTCGGTTCTTCGCGGGCAACAGCGACGAGCCGAGCGAAGACGCGACGCAGAGCTGCAATCAGCCGGAGCTCCAGCAGTTCGCGCTCGTGGTCTCCGGCAACAGCGGCTGCAACGCCTACGAGGCCCGCACCGGCGAGACGGTGCCCGTCTACGAAGAGCCCGCGCCGATGCACTGAGGACTCGCGTGTCCCATCGGTCCTCGCGATGCCACGGCGGCCCTGTCGTTCAGGTGCCGGTGGCGTCGCGGACCTGGGGCAGCGCCGGTTCAGGCGGGTGCGCGTAGTAGATGCGCTCCATGAGCTTGCGCTGGTGCACGAGCGGCTTGTCGTACTTGTCCAGCCGCATGCCCTTGTGGCTGTAGGGCGTGTCCGCGACGGTGGAGATGAAGCGCGCGTCATCGCGCACCTCCCACCAGGTGAGCCCCAGCGCGGCCTTCGCCGCCACCGGCAGCAGGGGCCTCAGCGCGGGCACCGTCGTGCGCAGGAAGGAGAAGACGTGCAGGCGCGTGGTGCGCGCCGTCTCCGGCACGAAGAAGATATGCGCCTGCGTGATGAAGGGGCGCGGCGCTCCCGAGGGCTGGATCCAGCTGACGGTGTAGACGCTGCGCACCGGGTCGAAGCGCGTCACCCAGTCATTGCGGAAGAAGTCCCCCTTGCCCACCGCGAGCAGGCGCATGATGGGCGCGGGCCGCTGCGGGGCGCGGTAGTGCACCTCTGTGTGGTCGTCGTGGTTGTGCGCCTCGAACTCCACCGCGCCCGCCTGCGAGCCGCTCCACCCCAGCCGGGTGTGGACGAAGGGCGTGTGCTCGTCCTCGCTGAAGTTGTCGAGCGCCACGTGCAGCGGCGCCTGGAACAGCGTGGAGAACGTCCCGCCGAAGACGTAGTCGCCGCTGGCGAGCTCCGGCATCGCGGACTCGGGCGTGTCCGCGTGCGCGAGCCAGAGGTAGCCGTGGCGCTCCACCACCTGGAAGCTCTTCGCCTCGCAGTGGCGCAGCTCCGGCTGGCTGGGGTTGGTGCCGTGGCCTTTCGAGTCGAAGCGCCAGCCATGGTACGGGCACTGGAGCTGGCCCTCCTTCGTCACGAGGCCCTTCGACAGCGGCGCGAAGCGGTGCGGACACGCGTCCGACAGCGCCGCGGCCTTGCCGGAGGCGTCCCGGAAGAGCGCGTAGGCGTGGCCCGCAAGCTCCACCCGGACGGGCTGGCGGCGGAGCTGACGGGAGGGGAGCACCGGATGGAAATGCCTGACGACGTCGGGGGTAGGCTCCATGGCGCCAGCAGTATAGCGGGCTGTCGCGGTGGACCCCGGTGGGTCGCACGAAGACCTGAAGGTGTGGGAGGCCGGCCTCGCGGGTGGCATAGACTGCCCGGCCGTGAAAGCTCCCGTCCCTTCCCGCCGCCGTGCGCGCTGGTTCGCCGTGGCGACCATGGCCGTGCTGGTGGCGCTCGCCACGGGGGCATGGCTGTACGTGCGCGGCGCACTGCCGGCGCCGGTGCCCCCAGCAGCAGGGCCCTTCAGCTACACGGACTATGCGCAGGCGCTGAGCCACGTGCGCCCCAGCGGGGACCTGGACTTCGAGGGCCTCCGGCGTGACCGCGCGGTGCTGGAGCGCTTCGTCGCGTCGCTCGCGGCGGTGTCGCCACACCGGAAGCCGGAGCTCTTCCCGTCGCCCGAGGACGGGCTGGCGTACTGGATCAACGCGTACAACGCGCTGGTGCTCATGCAGCTCGTGGAGCGCTACCCGGCCGGCGTGGAGGCGTCCTGGTTCGGCCGCTTCTACTGGGGCCGCACGTGGCCGGTGGGCGGCGAGCGGCTGACGCTGTACGCCCTGGAGCAGCGCATCCTCCTGGGCGAGTACGCCGACCCGCGCGTGCACTTCGCCCTCTTCCGGGGGACGCGCGGCGGGCCCCGGCTGGACGGCGCCCCCTATCAGCCGGAGTTCCTGGACGCCCAGCTCAACGACGCCAGCCGCCAGTACGTGGGGGATGCGCGAAACGTGAAGCTGGAGGACAAGACCGTGCGACTGGCGCACCTGTTCGAGGACCGGAAGCAGGACTTCCTCAACGCGCTGCCGGAGGGCCGTGGCGGCAACGTGCTCCAGTTCGTCTGGGCCTTCCTGCCGGACACCTGCGAGGAGCGCCCGGGCTGCGACACGCGCGGCGACCTGGACCGAGCCTGCGGCCCCGACCTGGACAAGTGCCGCATCGCCTTCGTCCACGAGGACACCTCGCTGCCCGACGCCGCGAGCACCGCCGAGCGGCGCTGAGCTAGCGTCCCTCCATCGCGGACGAACACGCGGGAGGCAGCGGCGCATGACGATGGGAGCGGTGTGGCTGGCGACGTGGCTGGCGCTGGGGAGCGCGGACATGAAGTGGGAGCCGCAGGCGAGCGGGACGACGGTGCGGCTGCGCGGCGTGAGCGCGGTGGACAGCCGCGTCGCGTGGGCCAGCGGCGACAAGGGCACCGTCGTGCGCACCACGGATGGTGGAAAGACGTGGACGCGAGCCCCCGTGCCGGATGCGGACGGGTTGGACTTCCGCGACGTGGATGCCTTCAGCGACCGCACCGCCTACGTGCTTTCCATTGGCGCGGGTGACAAGTCGCGCATCTACAAGACGACGGACGGCGGCGCGCACTGGACGCTCCAGTTCACCAACACCGTGCCCGGGGCCTTCTTCAACGGCATGGCCTTCTGGGACGAACAGCACGGCATCGCGTTCAGCGACCCGGTGGACAGGCACTTCGTCGTCATCACCACGGAGGACGGCGGCGCGACGTGGAAGCCCGTGCCGCAAGGGGCACTGCCGGCCGCGCTCGAGGGTGAAGCGGGCTTCGCCGCCAGCGGCACGAGCATCGCGGTGTACGGCAAGTCCCACGTCTGGTTCGGGCTGGGGGGCTCCATCGCGCGCGTGCTGCACTCGGCGGACCGGGGCAAGACCTGGGGCATCGCGCCCACGCCGCTGGCCACGGGTGAAGGCGCGGGCGTGTTCTCGCTCTACTTCTGGAGCTCCATGGCGGGCGTCGCCGTGGGCGGCAACTACAAGCAGCCGGAGGTGGCCACCGGCAACGCGGCGCTCACGATGGACGCGGGCAAGCGCAAGTGGACCGTGCCGGGCACGCCGCCCGGGGGCTATCGCTCCTGCGTGGCCCCGTTCACGCCCGAGAAGAAGATGTGGCTCATCACCGTGGGGCCCACGGGTTCGGACGTGTCGAAGGACACGGGCAGGACGTGGGAGCCGCTGGACACCACCGGCTTCCACGCCGTGTCCACGCCGCCTCGCAAGCAGGACACCGCCTGGGCCGTGGGTGAGGAGGGCCGCATCTCGAAGCTCGTCTTCACGGCGCCGAAACAGCCGTAGCTCTGGAGAATGCGAGGCGCGGGGAGCCTCCTCCCCGCGCCGGGTGCTTCACTTCACCAGCAGCGCCGCGCCGATGATGCCGCTGTCATCGCCCAACTCCGCGTCGGCGATGAGCAGGCCCTCGCGCGACACGCGGGACGACCACTGCTGCACGCCGTCCAGCACCTGCCGCTTGATGCCCGGGCAGTGCGTCAGCACACCGCCGCCCAGCACCAGACGCGACGGGTTGAGCACCGTCACGTAGTTGGCCACCGCGAGCGCCAGGAACCGCGCCGCGCGGTCGTGGATCTCCTTGGCCTTCGCGTCCCCCGCCTCCGCCGCCGTCTCCAGCGTCACCGGGGTGATGGTGTCCGGGTCGTCGTGGGCCAGCGTCTCCAGCACGCGCGAGCCGCCGGACGCCAGGAGTTCCTTCGTCTGCGCGATGAGGTTGTGGCCGCCCGCGTACGCCTCCAGGCAGCCGTGCTCACCGCAGCCGCACAGCCGGCCGCCGGGCACCACCTTGATGTGGCCCAGCTCGCCCGCCACGCCGCCGCCGCCCTGCACCAGCCGCCCGTCCGCGATGATGGCGCTGCCCACGCCGGAGCCCACGAACACCACCAGGATGTCCTGCGCACCGCGACCCGCGCCCGCGTGCAGCTCGCCCCACGCCGCCGCGGACAGGTCGTTCACCACCTTCACGTCGAAGCCCAGCCGCTTCGTCAACATCGCCGCCAGCGGTACGTCGCGCCAGCCCAGGTTGGGCGCCACGGAGATGACGCCCGTGTCCTTGTGGATCTGCCCCGCCGCGCCCACGCCGCAGCCGTCCACCTTCACGCCGGACTGCTTCACCGCCTCTTCCGCCGCCTGGGCGATGGTCTCCACCACGCCCTGCGGCTTGCGGTCCTGCACCGCCACCTTGGCGCTCGCGAGGATTTCACCCTTCCCATCCACCACCGCGGCCCGGGCGAACGTCCCGCCCAGGTCGATTCCCAGCGTCGGCATGGCCAGCTCCCTCCCTTACGTGCGTGTGCTTCGCGTGGAGCGCGAAAGGCTCAGGCGCCGACTTCCTTCTGCGCCTGGGCGACCGTCTTCTCGATGAGCGCCTGGATCTCCTTCACGCGGGCCTCCGTGCTGGCCTCGTAGCGCAGCACCAGGATGGGCTGCGTGTTCGACGCGCGGATGAGGCCCCAGCCGTCCTCGAACGTCACGCGCACGCCGTCCACGTCCACCACCTTGTGGCCCGCGTCGCGGAGGATCTCCGTGGCGCGCTTCACCATGGCGAACTTCTTCTCCTCCGTCGTGTCGAAGCGCAGCTCGGGGCTGGCGAAGGTCTTCGGCACGTCGGAGAGCAGCTGCGACATGGACTGCTTCTCGTGCGTGAGAATCTCCAGCAGGCGCGCGGACGCGTACACCGCGTCGTCGAAGCCGAAGTAGCGGTGCTTGAAGAAGATGTGACCGCTCATCTCGCCGGCCAGCTCCGCGTGCTCCTCCTTCATCTTCGACTTGATGAGCGAGTGGCCCGCCTTCCACATGATGGGCCTGCCGCCGTGCTTCGCGATGTCGTCGTACATCGTGTAGCTGCACTTCACCTCGCCGATGATGGCCGCGCCCGGGGACTCCTTCAGCACGTAGCGGCTGAAGAGCACCATCAGCTGATCACCCCAGAGCACGTTGCCCTGGTCGTCGATGACGCCGATGCGGTCGCTGTCGCCGTCGTACGCGATGCCGACCTCCGCCTTCACTTCCTTCACCTTCTTGATGAGGTCCTGGAGGTTCTCCACCACCGTGGGGTCCGGGTGGTGGTTGGGGAAGTCCGCGTCCATCTCGCAGAACAGGGGCACCACGTCGAAGCCCATGCTCTCGAACAGGGGCACCGCGATGGCGCCGCCCGTGCCGTTGCCCGCGTCGATGACGATCTTCATCCCCTTGCGGCCCACCTTCACCGTCTGACGGATGAAGTGGTTGTAGGGCGTGATGATGTCGAAGGGCGTGACCTTGCCGGGCTTGTTCGAGGTCGCGAAGTCCTTGGCCTCGATGAGGCGGCGCAGCTCCTTGATTTCAGGGCCGTGGAAGGTCGTCTTGCCGGCGCCAATCTTGAAGCCGTTGAACTCCTTCGGGTTGTGGCTGCCGGTGATCATCGCCAGGCCGTCCACGGGCAGCGTGTTCGCCGCGAAGTAGGTCAGCGGCGTCGGGACCACGCCCACGTCGTAGACGTCCAGGCCGGTAGCGGTGAGGCCCTTCGCGAGCGCGTCGCGGAAGCGCGTGGAGGACTCGCGGCAGTCGCGGCCCACCGCGATGGAGGTGCCGCCCTTGCGGCGGATCATGGTGCCCAGGCCCAGGCCCAGGAGCTCCACCACCTCGATGGTGAGGTCCTTGTCCACCAGGCCTCGGATGTCGTACTCGCGGAAGATGTGCGCGTTCATGGCAGTGTCCCCACCCTCGACAGGAACCGGGAGGGCGTAGCGGAAGGCGTCGGACACTACACGAGCGGGCCCGGGGGCTGCACACACCCGAACGAGCCCGGCTGACTGTTGAACGCCCGGCCCCTCCAGGAAGGGCGGAACCTACCCCCGGCAGGGGCTGATGGCCCCCATCAGACCATGGCCCCTGGGGCCTGGGCCCCGGCGCCTACTGGTACCCGCCGCAGCAGCGACTGGTAGTGCTTCAGCCAGGACGTGTTCAGCGGGTCCAGCTTGAGGGCCTCCGCGTAGCGCTCCAGCGCGGCCGGGACAGCCCGTTGGACCTCCAACGCATGTCCCTGGGTGAAGAGGGCGCGGGCCTTCTTCTCCACCTCCGGACGGGCGGCGAGGAAGGCGCTGCGCAGGGCCTCCATGGTGGGCTCCGGGACGCCCGCGGCGACGCAGCGGGCAAGGCCGCCCACGTTGCCCCGGGTGGCGTCGTAGCCCACGCGGGAGAGCGGATCGCCGAGCATCCGCTGCGCGGCCAGCACGCGCACGCGCAGGGCATCCAGGGCCTGGCGCTGCACGGTGGGCACCGGACGGTGCTGGAAGGCGAGCAGGCGGCGCAGGGCGGCCTGGGCGCGGCGGTGGATGTCGCCAAAGTCGGCGTCGTGCTTCGCGCCCAGCAGCGTGTAGGGGTCCCGGGCGACGGCCTCCGCGCGGGACAGCATGCGGGCAAGCTCCCCATCGGGCGCGGGCTCCGCGTCCTCCATGAGGGCGCGGGAGAGCAGCCGGCCCAGCGCGGGGAACTCGTCGGAGAAGTGGACGAAGACGCCCGCGGGCACGTTCCAGGTGCGCGCCTCGTCGAAGGTGACGTGGCGGACGACGTCACAGGCGCCCAGGGCCGTCTCACCCCGGAAGGACACCTCCACTGTCAGCCGCGCGGCGAGCGGGGGCAGTGAGCCCTGGCACTCGGCGAAGAGACCTTCGGGGGCGACGTCGCTCACGGAGACGGACTGGAGGACTTCGCCCGGCTTCAGGCCCAGGCGCACGCGCAGGTCGGCGGGCGCGTCCGTGCGGGGCGCGGAGGCCTCCAGGGGCGGCAGGGCGTTCACCAGCGGAATGGGCGCGTCGTCATGGACGACGTCCACCAACGGAATGGGCGGAGGCGACAGAATGGACACGGGCTCCAGCGACGGCGCCAGGGTCATGAACGGGATGGCCGCGGCGCCCAGCGTGGACGTGGGGTTCATCGCGGGCTGCGCCGTGACATCCAGGGGCGAGGCCGGATCCACCAGCAGGATGGGCGCGGCTGCCTGAAGGGAGTTCAGCGTGACGATGCCGAGCTTCATCGTCTTGGCCGGCGCGTTGGGCACGAAGCCCTCGGCCGGCGGCTCCGGTTCAGCGGACCCCAGCAGCGCCACGGCGGAAGCCCAGAACGCGGCCACCTCCGCGCGCATGTCCCCCTCACCGGGGCGGGCGTTGGACGGCACGCCATGCGCCGCGCGCAACGCCGCATCCTCCACGGACGAGGCGGCCATGCCCCATTCGGGCACGTCCTCGACGATGTCGAAGTCGTCCGCCGCGTCGTGCGTCTCGGCAGGCTCCTTCGTCGTGGCGACCACCTCCACCGCATCGGACACATCCTCGGGAGCATCCGCGAACGCGTTGCGCACCGGCGCCTTCCGGCCCAGCGCCTCCGCGAGCGCGGCGCGGAAGGCCCACGCGCTGTCGAACCGCTCCTCCGGCTTCGCGGCCAGCGCGCGCAACAGCACGGTGGACAGCGCGGGCGGCACGTTCGGGTTGATGGCGTGCGGCGGGAACAGCGTCACATCCGCGGAGCGCCCCAGGCCGAACGGCAGCCGGCCCGTCACCAGCAGGTAGCCCGCCACGCCCATCGCATGCACATCCGCGCGAGGGCTCCGGTTCATCCCCTCGCACTGCTCGGGCGCCATGAACGTGGGCGAGCCCACCGTCACGCCCTGAGTGCGCTCCTCCGGCGACAGCGCCGCTTCCCGCACCGCGCCCGCGCCGAAGTCCCGCACCCGCACGCGCCGCTCGCCCTTCGCGTCGCGCGTGATGAACATCGAATCCAGCGTGAGGTCCCCATGCACCAGACCCCGCGCGTGCGCCGCCTCCAGCCCCGCGAGCGCCTGATCCAACACCTCGCCCACCTCGGCCGGAGACAGCGGCAGGGGCATCGCGCTGAGCGACTCGCCCTCCGGCGCCTCCAGCAGCACGCAGGGCAGTCCTTGCGGACCGGGGCGCACGTCCAGCACGCGCGCCACGTGGCGGTGCACGACGTTGCGCTGCGCCAGCGCCTCCGCGATGAACCTCGCGCGCACGGCGGGACGGGCCGCCAGGTGCGCGTGCAGCACCTTCACGGAGAAGCGGTGCCCGGTGGGCACGTACTCCGCCAGGTACACCGACGCCACCGCGCCCACCTCCAGCCGGCGCTTCAGCATCAGCGGCCCGTGCCGCTGACCCTCCAGCGAATCCCCCGACACCAGAGGCCGGGCAGCGACGGGGCACGCCTCCCCATCCCGGTGTTCGCCCACGCAGCGCTTGCAGCCCATCGCCATCCCCGCCTGTCGCCCCGGAAATGGGGCGGACCCGGGATGGACTTGCAACCCGCGCGCCTCGTGCCCGGGGCCCGCTTTCGTCCGGACCACGACACTCCAACACCCGCGAGTGCCAGCAAACCCCGCAAAACGAACCAGGGCCCCCTGTAGAAACGACAGGGAGCCCCGGGAAGAAATGTGTGGGGTGAAACAGGAGGCGAAGTCGCCTCCAGGCCTACAGCAGCTTGGTGCGCTTCCGGGCCTTGAGGGCCTCGACGACCTTGCGGACGTCCTGGCTCTTGTCCTTGGGGACCACGAGCACGGCGTCACCGGAGTCCACCACCACCACGTCGTGCATGCCCACGACGGACAGAGTGCGCTTGTCGGACAGCACCACGCAGTTGGTGCAGTCCACCAGCACCGCGTCACCGGAGACGACGTTGCCCTGCGCGTCGGCGGGGCGCACTTCGGGGATGGCTGCGAAGGAGCCCACGTCGGACCAGCCGAAGTCGCCGTCCAGCACCGCGATGTTCTCCGCCTTCTCCATCACGCCGTAGTCGATGGAGATGGAGGGCAGCTTGGGGAACACGCGCTTGAGCACGGCCGGGAAGGTGCGCTTGCCCGCGGCCTTCTGGAGCGCGTCCAGGCCCTTCTGCATCTCCGGCATGTGCTTCTGGAAGGCCGCCAGCATCACGTCCGCGCGGAAGACGAAGATGCCGCCGTTCCACAGGTAGTCGCCGCCGGCCAGGTACTCCTGCGCCGTCTTGAGGTCGGGCTTCTCCTTGAACGCCTTCACGCGGCGGCCGCCGCCGTCCAGCGCGGCACCGACCTGGATGTAGCCGTAGCCCGTCTCCGGGCGCGCGGGCTTGATGCCCAGCGTGACGATGTGGCCGCCTTCCGCGATGCGCGCCGCTTCCGCGAGCGTGCGCTGGAAGCCCTTCACGTCCGCGACGTGGTGATCCGACGGCAGCACCGCGAGCACGCCCTTGGGGTCGCGCGCGGCGACCTGGAGCGCGGCGAGCGCGATGGCGGGCGCGGTGTTGCGCGCCACGGGCTCCACCAGGAGGTTGCCCTTGGGCAGCCCCTTCACCAGCTTCAGCGCCGTCTTCGCGTGCACGGGGCCGCACACGATGAAGGTGTTCTTCACCGGCGCCAGGCCCTTGAGGCGCTGGGCGGTGTCGGTGAGCAGCGGCTGCTTGGAGGCCAGCGGGAGGAACTGCTTCGGACGGGCCTGGCGGGACAGCGGCCAGAAGCGGGTGCCGGAGCCTCCGGCCATGATGACGGGGTAGAGGGCCATATACGGGTGCGAGCTCCTAGGGGCGCACGCCGGCCCATGGCCTGGCGCGCACGGCGGCGCACCATAGCGCGTCGCGCCAGCGGAGGAAGGGGGCCCGGCCGCCTACCCTCCGAGGGATGGGGCGCGACAATGTGGGCAGAGTTTTGACCCGCCCCCGAAAAGCCAGTCTCATGCCTCGGCGTTGAGCCTCAAGCCCACATCCACCGGATGGACGCTGGCCTTCACCGTGCTGCTGGCGGTGGGGTTGTCCCTGGCGCCATTGCCGGAGAAGTTCCGCCCCCTCCCCAGCCTCCGTCAGGAAGGTTCGCTCGGGCCCAAGCTGGCGGCGCTCGTGCTGCCCGCGTCCCTGCGCGGAGTGAAGGCTCCGCGCCCGCCCTCGGACACCATGGTCCCGGACGCTCCGCCCACCGCGGTCGCGGAAGCGGACACCGCCGCCAACGATACGGATCCGAAGGCGGGCCCGCAGGTGGGGGAAGCCCCGGCCGTGCCCGGCATCGGACTGGAGGAGCTGAGCGCCCCCACGCTGGCGACCGCGCTGGAGCTGGAAGCGCTGCGCGAGCGGATGGGCGCGAAGCACGTGGACATCGAGCTCAACTGCCGGAAGACGCGCGCGGACGGAACGTGTGAAGAGGACGGCCTGGCGCCGTTCATGAAGGCGCTGGGAGATTTGCGCGCGGACGCGCGGCGCACGCCGGTGCGGGTGGTGCACCTGGGCGATTCGCTGATCGCCTCCGACTACATCACGGACGTGGTGCGCGACCGGCTCCAGGAGCGCTTTGGCTCGGGCGGTCCGGGCTTCCTCTACATCCACCGGCTGGCGAGCGCCGGCCGCGCCACGCGCGCGGGCACCGCGAGCACGGACGGCTGGAAGATGGAGCGGCTGGTGGACACGCACTGGCCCAAGGACCGCGTGGGCTGGACGGGCGTGGCCTTCTCCACGAGCGGCCCGGCGCAGGCCACGCGCTACTCCCTGGAGGGCGCGCGCGAAGCGGAGCTGTTCTTCCTGGCCCAGCCGGCCAACGGCGCCGTGCAGGTGGCGGTGGACGGCAAGAACACGCAGCGGATCCAGACGCGCGCGTTCGGTTCCAAGGCGGAAGCGGCCTTCGCGCGGCTCAGGATTCCCGAGGGCGCCAAGACGCTGACGCTCACCACGAGCGGCAAGACGGAGCTGCACGGCGTGTCGGTGGAGTCGGGCACGCCGGGCGTCGTCTACGACACGGTGGGCCTGTTGGGCGGCATGGCGGAGGTGTACCTGCGCGCGCAGCCCCAGGCGTTCCGTGCGCAGCTCAAGCACCGCAAGCCGTCGCTGGTGGTGTTGATGGTGGGCGGCAACGAGGCGTTCTTCCTCTCCCGCGACCGCACCACGCTGGACGAGGTCCGCTCGCAGATGAAGGAGCTGGTGTCGCGCGTGCGCACGTCGGTGCCGGACGCGGCGTGCCTGGTGATGTCGCCCATCGACGCGGGCGTGCGCACGCTGAGCGGCGAGCTGATCACCCGCCGGCACTCGGCGGAGGTGGCGGAGGTGTTCCGCGACGAGGCGCGCGCGGGAGGCTGCGCCTTCTACGACACGCTGGCGGCGATGGGCGGCGAGGGCTCCGCGCTCAAGTGGCTGGAGTCCGGCCTGATGCTGGAGGACTTGGTGCACCCGCGCGTGCGCGGCTCCAACCTGCTGGGCCACCTGTTCGACCTGGCGTTGCAGCGGGCCTTCGCGCGCACGCATCCGCCGCGAGTGCCGGGCACGGACACGACCGGCCTGCAGAACGCGGCCCCTTCGCTGCGCCGCACGTTCGAATCACTGGCCCGCCGGGAGTCCGGCGCGAAGCTGCGAGTGGGCATCGCGCAGCTGGGCGCGTCGCACACGGCGGCGCACTACTTCTCCGACAAGGTCCGCGACGCGCTGACGAAGCGCTTCGGTGACGCGGGCCGGGGCTTCATCGCGGCGGGCAAGCCGTCCTCCAGGTTGGAAGCGGCGCACGTGACGCGCACGCTGGACGGTGCGTGGACGGTGGAGGACGCGAAGAGCACACCTGGAGGCCTATGGGGGCTCACCGGCATCCGCGCGGTGGGAGCGCCCGGCGCGAGCCTGGGCATCTCCTTCTGCGAAGGCTGCGCGGAGGACAAGAACCGCCAGGGCCGGCTGGACCTGTACGCGCTGGACGCGCCAGGGGCCGCGGCGCCTGAAATCACGGTGGACGGCGAGGAGATTCCGCCGGAAGCACCGCCGCCGGAGCCGCTGACGCAGCCGACGGTGCGCATCCGTTCGTTCCCGGTGACGGGCGTGGCGCACTCGGTCCAGGTGAAGGTGCCGGAGGGTGGCGGGAGCGCGACGGTGCTGGGCGCGTCGCTGGAGTACGACGTGCCGGGGCTGGTCTACGACGCGCTGGGGTTGCCCGGGGCCACGGCCTTCACGGCGCGGGACATGGATGCGCAGGCGATGGACGCGCAGCTGACCGCGCGCCGGCCGGACCTGCTGGTGTTCTGGTACGGCACCAACGAGGCGGAGCTGCCGGGGCTGGACGCGAACGGGCTGCGCCAGGACTACGCGGCGTTGATTGCGCGCATGCGCAAGGCAACGGGCGCGGAGTGCCTGGTCATCGGGCCCACGGACCGGCTCCAGCAGGAAGCGAACGGCCAGTGGGACGAGGCGCCTTCGCTGGCGAAGGTGCTGAACACGTTGCCGCAGGTGGCGAAGGACGCCGGGTGTGCGTACTGGTCCGCGCGAGCGGCGATGGGCGGTGAGCGCTCCATGCAGCGCTGGCAGCGGCAGCCGGAGCCGCTGGGCCACGCGGACGGGGTGCACCTGACGCCGCAGGGGTACGCGGTGCTGGCGAACGCGTTCGTGAAGGACCTGATGGCAGCGTACGAGTCCACGAAGAAGGGCGGCGAGCCGACAGCCTCCGCCGCGGGAGCGCCCTGAGCCGTGCTGTCCCACAGCCTCCAGTACGTCGTCTTCGTCATCGTGGTGTTCGCGCTCTACTGGGCGATGCACCGGCATTACTGGCCGCGGATGCTGTTGCTGCTGGCGGCCAGCCTGCTGGTCTACGTGTCGTTCCTGCAGGTGCCGCTGAGCGCGTTCGTGGGCGGGATGCCCGTGGGCGAGCTGGTCGTGAAGCTGGTGCCGCTGTTCATCTTCCTGGCCGGCGTGACGGTGGATCACCTGCTGGTGAAGGGGATGGGAAGCACGGAGCGGCCGGGGCTGCGCAAGCTGCTGGTGGTGATGTCCATCGTCTCCAACCTGGGGTTGCTGGCGGGCTTCAAGTACCTGGAGCTGTTGCGCCGGACGGTGGCGGCGCTCTTGGGGCCGTGGGGCGTGGAGGTACGGCCGGAGCCCTTCCATTTCCTGTTGCCGGTGGGCCTGTCGTTCTTCGTGTTCCAGGCCATCAGCTACACGGTGGACGTGTACCGGGGGAAGGCGAGCTCCGAGCACTCGTTCGTGGAGCACCTGCTCTACATGTTGTTCTTCCCGCGTGTGCTGAGCGGGCCGATTGTCCGCGCGTCGGAGTTGATGGCGCACTTCCGGGAAGTGCCCACGCTGTCGTCGGATGACGGGAACAAGGCGTTGTTCCGCATTGCGGTGGGACTGGTGAAGAAGCTGGTCATCGCGGACGTGCTGGGCAGCGGCATCGTGGATCCGGTGTTCGGCAGTCCGCACGCGTACTCGTCGGCGGAGTGCGCGGTGGCGGCGGTCGCGTACACGTTGGAGCTGTACTACGACTTCTCGGGGTACTCGGACATCGCGATTGGTGTGGCGTCGCTGTTCGGCTTCAAGTTCCCGGAGAACTTCGCGAGGCCGTACCTGGCGAAGAACCTGTTCGAGTTCTGGAACCGCTGGCACATGAGCCTGTCGTCATGGCTGCGGGACTACCTGTACATCCCGCTGGGCGGCAACCGGCGGTCGAAGCCGCGAGTGTGCTTCAACCTGATGATGGTGATGGTGCTGGGAGGCCTGTGGCACGGGGCGGACTGGCGCTTCGCGGTCTGGGGCGCGGTGCACGGCGTGGCGTTGTGCGGGGTGCGGTGCTGGTGGTGGTTCAAGGGCAAGCAGCAGGAGCCGGGCCCGGCGCGCGTGGCCATCGGGATGCTGGCCACGTTCACGCTGGTGGTGTTGACGCGCGTGGTGTTCCGGGCGCCGGACATGGCGCACGCGGGTGAGTTCTACGCACGGATGCTGGCGGGAATCCCCGGCCTGGCGAACGTGGGCCCGCTGGTGTGGAGCATGCTGGCCATCGCGGTCATCGCGCACGCGGTGCCGATGAAGCTCTACGACACCGCGGCGCTCGTGTTCCTCAAGATGCCCGCTCCCGCGCGAGCGGTGGTGCTGGTGCTGTTGGGGTTGGGCATCCGCCAGCTGTCCACGCTGGAGACCCGGCCGTACGTGTACCTGCAATTCTGAGTAGGCTGGCGCCGGATGGGTTCTTTTCGGCGACAGCTCCTCTGGATTGGTATCGCGGGCCTGGGCATCGCGTGCGCTGGGGCTCAGCCTGCGAAGCCGGTCGAGCCCGTCATTCCCTGGCCTGGGGATGACCTGCAACCAATTGCGACCTTGGAAGGGCCCGCCATCCAGGCCGCCCATGCAGCCCTGGAAGAAGCGCTGAAGCAATTTCCGAAGGAGTCCAAGGGTCAGTGCGCCTTTTCCGCCCAGGCACTGGAAGTCGCCATCGGTCAGGAGGCGGGCTGGTACTTCGCTCGCGTCAATCGCCGCGTGGACAGGTGCCCCGGCTTCGGCCCAGGTGTCACGGGCCTCGAAACGGACTGGTTCGAGCTGTACGCGATCTCTCCTGACGGAGACATCACGCGATATCCGCACCAGCCCTGATTCACACATTCAGGGCATGGACGGATACCGCGCCAACACCTTTCCCTCGGGTGAGACGGCGTACAGTTCGAACACGTCGAACCCGAGCACGGTGCCGGGTGCCCATCCGCACTTGTCGGGCCGTGGGTTGATGCGGACGAAGTACATCCCTCGCTCTTCACCCACGATGACTTCCATCCCCTTCGCCGAGAAGGCACAGCTCTTGGCGTACTCCTTGGGGTACCGGGAGAGGACCCTCTGCAACGCGGCGTGCGCGGCCAGGACCGCGGGGCCGTCCAGGGTCGCCAGGGGCTGAAGGTTGTCAGGCCACTGGATGCCTTTTTCGACAGTAGGCGGGCGTGTCGCTCCTCCGTCCTGAAGGAGCGAGACACAGAGGAGCAAGTGATGCGGCTTCAGCACTGGAACCTCCACTGCGCCTCAGCGAGACGCGCGATCCCGCCGAGCCTACTCCACCGCTTCAGTTCGCCTGGAGGGTGAGCAAAGTCACCCGATTGTCGGGAGTCAGCCCCACGCGGTACCGCCACGTCGCGGCGCCGAACTGCACCAGGTATGTGTAGAGGCGGTCGTCGCCTCGCGTCTCACGGCTCGCCAGCACCAGCGGCCCCGCGGCCCCAAGCCCCTGCAACACGGACCGGAAGTACGGACCTGCCTCCTCGAAGTACCTGGCCGGCACGTAGGCGAACATCGACGGCTCCCAAGCCCCCTGGCGCGTCTTCTCCAGCAGCGCCGTGAGTTGTGCCGTCACCTCCGGCTCCGTGTCCGGAATGGGCTTGAGCGGCGGCACGGCGAGCGCCGGATTCACGATGGCCGCGATGCCCTCCACGAGCAGCGCCGGGTTCGACTTGTCCAGGTTCGCCAGCACCACGATGGACAGCTCATCCCCCAGGAAGCGTGAATAGGCCGTCCGGAATCCCTGCCACGAGCCCGTGTGCTTGTGCAGCGGCTGGCCGCTGCGCTCCAGCACCTCCCAGCCGAAGCCGTACGGCTGGCTGGCACCGCTGTTCAGCTTCACTGGCGACAACACCTCTCGCCAGCTGTCCTGCGTCAGGAGGGCCCGCTTCGCCACCGCCTCCTCCCAGGCCAGCATGTCCTTCAGCGAGAAGTAGAGCGCGCCGTCCCCCGTCGTGTTCAACGACTGCGACACCCACTGCTGGTTCTTCACCACGCCACCCACCAGCTCGTAGCCCGCCGCGCGGTTCGGGATGACGTCCGCCTCGCTGATGCCTCGCGCGGTCTTCATGCCCCCGGGCTTGAAGACCTGGCGCGCCAGGACCTCCTGATACGTCATGCCCGCGACGCGGTTCACCAGGAGGCCCAGCAGCACGTAGCCGGAGTTGCTGTAGTTCCACCGCAGCCCCGCCGGGAACTCCAGCGGCAGCTTGTAGATGAACTCCGCGAACTCCTGCTCCGTGTAGTCCTTGCGCTCGTCGAGCAGCCCCTCCAGGTCCTTGATGCCAGACGTGTGCGTCAGCAGGTGGCGCACCGTGATGGGCTTCCACGTCGCGGGTGCATCCGGGAAGTACTTCGTCACGCTGTCGGACAACGACACGCGCCCCGCCTCCACCTGGAGCATCAGCGCCGTCGCGGTGAACATCTTCCCCACCGACCCCGACTGGAAGAGCGTGTCCGTCCCCACCGGGACCTGGTGCTCCAGGTTCGCGAAGCCGTACCCCTTCGCCAGCACCACCCGGCCGTGGCTCACCACCCCCACCGCGAGCCCCGGCACGCCCAGCCGCTTCTGCTCCGCGCGCACGAACGCGTCGATGCGCTCGCGGAGCGAATCACGGGCCTGAGCGGGACGGGCCACCAGCAGGCCCATCAGGAAGACGACAGCCAACGTGAGCGGCTTCAGGGAATGGCGCATGGGGATTTCCGACATCCGGCCCTGCATGGGCCGGGCATGGCATCCCATCATGAGTCCCCAACCGCGCGAACGATGCACGCCCCGCGATATGAACAGCTCGCCATGAGCCGTGCGCCATCCGTGGGCCCTCCCCCGCCTCCGTTCCGCTTCCGCCGACGCCTGCTGGCGGTGATGCTGCTCGCGGGCCTCATCCCGTTGGCGTTGCTGGGCGCACTGGCCCAGGGCGTACTGGAGCGCGTGCTCTCCATCTCCATCGCTCCCGTGGAGGCCGTGCTCGACAACGTCTCCGATGAGCTGACCCGCCGGGGACTGCCGCCGGATGCGCTCGACGAGGCCCGGTTGAACCTGGCGCAGGCGGAGCTGGCGCGGCGGGCCCTGGTGCGCCGCGTGCCCGTGTTCATCGCCGGGGTGGGGGCTATCGCCGCCGTCGTGCTGGCCGTGTCCGCCGTGCTCCTGGGCCGCGTCCTCACGCGCCCCATGGCCACGCTGTTGGAAGGCATGCGGGCCTATTCACGCGGAGACCTGTCGGTCCGCCTGCCCGTCCCCGAGCCCGCTCGCGACGAACTCCAGTTCCTCCTGGGCCAGTTCAACCGCATGGGCCAGGAGCTGCTGGACCAGCGCGAACACCTCAAGGCCGCCGAGCAGATCGCCGCGTGGCAGGACGTGGCGCGGGCGCTCGCCCACGAGCTGAAGAACCCCCTGACCGCAATGAGGCTGTCGCTCGCGCGTCTGTCTCCGCAGGATGCGGGCACCCTGCCAGACCCGACGCGCCTCGCCGAAGCGGTGGCGCTCCTCCAGGAGGAGGTGGACCTGCTCATGCGCATGACCCAGAGCTTCTCCACCTTCGCGCGCCTGCCGGCCCCCCGCTTCCAGGACGTCGCGCTGCGTCCACTGCTCGCGGAGGTGTGCGCCCTGTACGCGGGCAACTCCCCGGTGCCCGTGGTGCTGGACCCTGGCGAAGAGGTGTCGCTGCGCGCGGACCCCGACGGACTGCGCCGCCTCTTCGGCAACCTGGTGAAGAACGCCACCGAGGCCTCTCCATCAACCGCCCCACCCGTCCACGTCGCGCTGCACGAAGCGGCGGACGGCCGCGTGCACGTCACCGTGAGTGACGGCGGCAGTGGCGTCCCGGGCGTGCTGGAGGGCCCTGTCCTCACCCGGGGGCTGTTCAGCACCAAGCCCGGTGGCAGCGGGCTGGGCCTGCCCATCGCGCAGAAGATCGCCCACGAGCACGGCGGCACCTTGAGATTGGAGCCGGGCGCCCAGGGTGGCACCCGGGCCCAGGTGGTGCTGCCTTCCGACGCCTCCCAGGTGGCCGCATGAAGACCGGAGCCCGCATCCTCATCGTCGACGACGACCCCGGCGTCCTGAGGGCCGTGCGTGGATTGCTCCAAGACGGAGGCTTCACCCCCGTGGAGGCCCGCTCCACGGCGGAGGCCGCGCGTTTGCTCGAAGCGCCGGACGCGCCTCCCGCGCTGATGCTGCTGGACCTGCGCATGCCGGGCGAGACAGGGCTGGAACTCCTGGCACGTCTGCCCAAGCCACTGCCCGTGCCGGTCGTGGTCCTATCCGGCGAGGCCTCGCCTTCCGAAGCAGTGCAGGCCCTGAAGCTGGGGGCCACGGACTTCGTGGAGAAGCCTCCGTCCCCCGAGCGGCTCCTCACGGCGCTGCACAACGCGCTGGCCCTGGGCGCGCTGCGCGAGGAGCGCGAGCGGTTGCTGGACGCGCTGGCCCAGCCGGGGAACCTGGTGGGCGAAAGCCCGGCCATGGAGTCCCTGCGCCAGCTCATCGCGCGCGTGGGTCCCAGCGACACGGCCGTGCTGATCACCGGCGAGACAGGCACCGGCAAGGAGCGCGTGGCGCAGGCGCTGCACAAGGCCTCCGGGCGCAAGGGCCGGCTGGTGGCGGTCAACTGCGCGGCCATCCCCTCAACGCTGCTGGAGAGCGAGCTGTTCGGCCACGAGCGAGGCGCCTTCTCCGGCGCGGTGGCGCGGCGCGCGGGCCGCTTCGAACAGGCGCAGGGCGGCACGCTGTTCCTCGACGAGTTGGGGGACATGCCGCTGGAGCTCCAGGCCAAGCTGCTGCGAGTCCTGGAAACACGTCAGGTGGAACGGCTGGGAGGCACGCTTCCGGTGGCGGTGGACGTGCGCATCCTCGCGGCCACGCACCAGGACCTGGGCCGCGCGGTGAAAGAGGGCCGCTTCCGGCAGGACCTCTTCTTCCGCCTCAACGTGCTGCCGCTGCACCTGCCGCCGCTGCGCGAACGCCCCGAGGACCTGTTGCCCCTCGCGCGCGTCTTCGCGGCGGAGCTCGCGGGTCCCAAGACGCCGCTCGTGCTCGCGCCAGGAGCGGAGGCCGCGCTGCGTGCCTACCCGTGGCCCGGCAACGTGCGTGAGTTGCGCAACGTCATCGAACGACTGAACCTGCTCCGAGGCGACGGTCCGCTGGAGCTGAGGCCAGACGCGGTGGCGACTCCCACGGGCACCGCGCCCGCGCCGCGCACGACGTTGGGGGACAAGAGCTACCGCGAGCACGTGGAGGACTTCGAGCGGGACCTCATCCGCGCCGCGCTCCGCGAGGGCGAAAGCATCGCCGGGGCCGCGCGCATCCTCCAGGTGGACCGAGGCAACCTCTACCGGCGCATCAAGGCCCTGGGCCTGCCCGTCTCTTCGTGAGCCGCGCGATGTCACGGCCACAACCGCCCGACACATCAGGATGTGTCCATGACATCCGCCCGGCTGCTCGCCCTCCGTCGTTCCGGGCACTTGCGGTGAGGCCGCACCTGGAACGGAGCATGCTCCTGCCGCCTTCCATGAACCGTCTCGCACTGGCGCTCTGCTTCGTCTCGCTCGCGGCCCTGGGCCAACCCTCACCGGATGCCGGTACCTCCGACGCGTCCGTGGCCCTCTCCCCGTCCACAGCACCACCGGAAGGCGAAGCCGCCTCGGAGGACTTGAGCTACCCGACGTGCCCGGAGGGCTTCGACAAGGATGATGACGACCTCTCGGACTCCACGGTCCTCGGAGCCCTGCAGGTCGAGGTCGACGGCCGGGGACTCACGCCTACGGGCCTGGAGTTTCGCGGGCTCCAGCGGCTCACGGATCCGCAGGTCCGCAAGCTCGTGGGTGCGCCTCCCGCGGAAGACTCGAGGCCCCTGACGGCCACGCAAGTGCAGTCCCTGCTGCATCGCCTGGCACGCACCGGCCTCTTCGCCCGCGTGGAGCCCCGCGTTCGCGTCAGTGATCAGGGCCCGGCCCTGCTCGAAGTGACCTTGCAGGAGAACCCCACGCTCACGTCGGTGGAGTTCGAAGGCCTCCAGGACCTCCGGCCCGACGAACTGTGGGGAGCGCTGTTCGAACTGTCCTCCCTCGCATCCGACGCGGACGATACCGAGGACGAGGTCACCACGCTGCGCGTCCACAAGCGCCACGGGACCCTGCGGGTCGTCAGCCCCTGCCCCGCGCCGCGCCCGCCCCGTCCGTGGCTGGCGCGACGGGAGGAGGGAGCGTTCCGCCCCGGCATCATGCTGGGAGGCCTGGACGCCGCGCTCGACCGGGTCCTCAAGACCCTTCGCGAGGACGACGGCTACCTGCTCGCGACGGTGTCCGCCACGCTGTCCCCCGAAGGCCGGCTGGTCGTGACGGTGGATGAAGGCCAGCTGGAGTCCGTGGAGGTGCGCGGCGTGGACGACGCGATGGCCACGCGCGTGCGTGAAGCCCTGGGCCTGGAGCCCGGCGACGTCTTCCTCCGGAGTGATGCCCGCCGCGCCATGGAGCGCATGGAGTCGCGGCTGCCCTTCCTGCGCGCGGTGGACAGCGAGGACCTCCAGGACGAACGCACGACCGTGCGCATCGTCGAGGAGCACGAGGCCGACGGAACGCGGCACTACCGCACGAAGGAGGAGCCCCGTCGCAAGTCGCGGCGCCACGAGCGCGTGGAGTTCGAGGTGGGCTGGAGCCGGATGTTCGGTGAGGTCGACGCCGGGAGCGACGGCCTCACGCTGGAGGGAAAGAAGCTGATCGTCCACGTGCGCCCGCGGCCTCCGGACCTGGACGTGGACCTGTTGCCCGTGCACACGCAGGTGACGGGCTTCGCCCCGGGACTCTCGGCGAGCCTGCGCATCTTCGACTCGCGGGACCGCGTGCACACGACGCTGGAGGGAGCCTTCTTCATCCCCCTGCGGCTGGGCGGACAGCGCATCCCGGGCGATCCGGAAGGCACCAGCAATCAGCGCCACGTCAACCTGCTGGGCGGTGCCAAGGTGCAGTTGCCCGCGCTGGGCATCGAGGAGCTCGGCGCGCAGGTGCACGACTTCATCGACACGTTGGACCGCTGGCGGCTGGGGGACTTCGACTCGTACTTCTACTCGTTCCTCATCAACCGGCCGGACCGGGACTACTTCCGCCGTCAGGGCTTCACGGCCTTCGCCACCTGGCGCTGGGCGGAGTCGTGGCTCGCGGGCGTGGAGGTGCGCGGTGACACGATGAGTTCGCTCCAGTCCTTCACGCCGCCGCTCAGCCTCTTCCGGAACGACGACCCGCCGTTCCCGAACGCGCCAGTGAACGAGGGCCGGTTCCGTTCAGCGGTGGTGCGGTTGGAGTACAGCGGCGCGGCGGAGCGTGGCACGCGCGTGGGCTCCCTCTTCCGCACGCCGGAGACGTCCCTCTTCGAGCGCCACAAGAACTGGAAGCGCGAGCCCGCGCTGCGCGGCTTCGTGACGCTGGAGGTGGGTGAAGGCCCGGGCGCGGGCGGCGCGGATGCGCGCTTCTGGAAGCTGGTGGGCGACGTCGCCATGGACGTGCCCATGAACTGGCACACGGGCCTGAACCTGCGCCTGCGAGCCGCGATGGGCCACGACCTGCCGCTCCAGAAACAGGAGGCGCTGGGAGGCTGGACCGCGCTGCGAGGCTTCGGCTTCAAGGAGTTCCGAGGCGGCGACAGCTCGGTGCTCGCGAGCGCCGAGTACCGCTGGCACGGCCTGGGCATCTTCGCGGACCTGGGCGCGGTGCATGCCGCGAACGCGTGGTCGGGTGCGCAGCTCGGCCTGGGTGGCAGCTTCCACTTCAGCGACGCCGTGCGCTTCGAGGCCGCCTGGCGCATCGACGAAAAGGCCCAGCTCACGCCCGAAGCGCGCCTGCTGTTCAACCGGACCTTCTGAGCCATGGGAAGGCACGCAACAAAGAGCAGGCGCGGAGCGGCGCTCGTCGTCGCGGCGAGCCTGCTCGCGTCCGGAGCGCACGCGGAAGAGGCGTCCGCGGCCTGCACCGCGACGCTCTCCGGAAAGCGCGTGATGGTCCGGCCGGAGGCACGCGCCTTCATCTCCCCGGAGCTGGACCGGCTGGTGCGGCTGGGACTCGCGGGAAAGCTGGAGGTGGAGCTGACACTCTGGCGGCGCCGCTCCTTCTGGTTCGACGCGCACCTGGACAGCGCACGAATCACCCAGGTGCTCGCGTTCACCCGCGAGGGTTACGTGCTGGACGGGCGCGAGCTGACGGGAGGCGTGGGCACGCTGGAGCTGGAGCGCGTGGCCTGGACGCTGGATGCGAGGCCCGGAGCGGACGAGCACTTCGTCGTGCAGGTGGAGGTGCGGCTCCAGGTCGTGACGGCCGCGAGCCTGGGCCGCATGGCGCGGTGGCTCACCCAGGGTGAGGCCTCGTCCTCCGGCGCGCCAGTCCTGGGGAGCCTGCTGCGCTCCGTGGCGGAAGACCTCGCGAGACAGGCCACCGGTCGCTGCGACGTGAGCCGCCAGCCCTGACGCGGCACTCAGCCCCGCCGCGCCACCAGCGCCACCAGCGCGATGCGCTCCACGCCCGCGTATGGCGCCTTCTCCATCTCCTCGCCGAACACGTCCGGATCCAGCTCCTCGTAGCGAACCTCCGCGAGCGGCGCGGCTCGCCACACCGGCTCCAGCGCGGTGCGCAGCAGATCCTCGCCGTCCACCACCGGCGCGCCCGTGTAGAGCACCAGCGTGCCGCCCGGCTCCAGGCGCTCCACGCCTTCACGCACGATGCGCACGGACAACTCCGTGCCGTGCGTGCCGCCACCATCCCGGTACGTGCGCTTGTCCGTATCCGCCAGGTACGGCGGGTTCGCCATGATCAGATCGAACCGGCCGGACACGTCTCGCAGCAGGTCCGAGTGCACCGCCTGGGCTCCCTGCGCGCCATTCAGCCTCGCGTTCACCCGCGAGAACTCCAGCGCCAACGGGTTCAGGTCCGCGAGCACCACCTCCGCGCTCCGCCCCGCCACCGACAGGCCTCCGGCTCCGGAGCCACACCCCAGGTCCACCACTCGCCGGAAGCTGCCCGGCACCCGCTGGAGCAACGCGCAGAACCGGTAGGTGTCCGGTCCGAAGAACACCGCGTCCTGCTCCGACGTGGGCCACGCGGAATGGACATACAGCCCCGCCCCCAGGCTGGAGAACCGCACCCGGCTCCGGTGCGTCCCGTCCTTGCAGTCCACCAGCGCGCCCGCCTCCTCCAGCAGCGCCACCATCCGAGGCTCCAGCACGCCCGGCCCGAAGGGACGGCTCCACCCGAACACGTCCCGGACCGAATGGGCCTGCTTCGCCCCCGGCCGCGCATTCACCCGCCGGTGCGTCTCCGGAGTCACCGTGGTGAAGACGTACCCCCTGGCGCGCAGGACCTCTCCCAGCGCCACCAGCGCGGCCTCCCTCACCTCCATGCCCCCGGCCCCATTGCCACCGTCCACGTCCCGCCCTTTCAAAGGGTTTCCCCCTGAACGTGGGACCGGCCCTCCAGGGCGACAAGGCACCTTCCGCCAGGGCCGCCCGCCAGCACGGACTTCGCGGCTCAGCGGTCAGCAGGCGAGGGAGCGTCCAGCAGGTCGTGGATGCCTGGCACCTCCACCACGAACTGCAGGAAGTTGCGCAGGATGCGCCCCGTGGCGCCCCAGATGACGTGCTCGCCGTGCGTGTAGAAGTGCACGTCGTGCTCCATCCCCTCCCACGTGTGCCGCTCCACACGGAGGATGGAGGGGTCCAGCAGGCGCACCAGCGGCACCTCCAGCACCAGGTCCACCTCCGCCGGGTTGGGCACGTACTTCCCATCCCCCGGGATGACGCCCACGTAGGGACGGATGCGGTACGCGGACGTGGTGGGCGTCTCGTCCAGCAGACCCAGCACGCGCACGTGGGTGCGCGCGACGCCCAGCTCCTCGTCCGTCTCGCGCAGCGCGGTCTCCAGCGGGGTGACGTCCCGAGCCTCCTGGCCTCCGCCCGGGAACGCGTACTGCCCCGCGTGCGTGCGCAGGGTGGCGGGCCTCCGCGTGAAGACGACGTGGGGCACGCCGTCCCGCTCGAAGAGGGGCACCAGCACCGCGGCCTCTCGCAGCGCCCGGCCCTTCCACTCGAACGTCCGCGCCGGCCTCGCCGTCAGCCGCGTCTCCAGCGCATCGAACAGGGCCTGCACGCGCACGACCTCCCCCTTCCTCAGTCAGTGATCTGCTTCTCCACCGGCGGCTTCGTCGGAGCATCCGGCGTCGCCAGGTTCTCCACGCCGGACATCGGCTTGAGGATGTTCGCCTGCAACAGCCCCAGCAGCAGCAGCCCCAGCGCGATGCGGTACACCACGAACACCAAGGTGGTGCGCCGCTTCAGGAAGCTCAACAGCCACGCGATGGCCGCCATGCCCGACACAAAGGCCACCAGCGTCCCCACCACCAGCGCCATCGTCGACGGACGCTGCGTCGCCTCCAGCAGGTGCTTCAACTCGAAGATGCCCGCCAGCGTCGTCGCCGGGATGGACAACAGGAACGAGTAGCGCGCCGCGTCCTCGCGCTTGAGCCCCAGCGACAGACCGCCCGTGAGCGTCGTGCCGGACCGGGACGACCCCGGCACCAGCGCCAGCGCCTGCCACAGGCCGATGATGATGCCGTCCCTCCACGTCATGTCCGCCACGGTGCGCTGGTGCGACGCGCGCTTCTCCACGACGAACAGCACGATGGCCAGCACGATGAGGCTGCCCGCGATGACGTAGAGCGAACGGAACTGCGTCTCGATGACCTTCTTGAACGCGAGTCCGCAGATGCCGATGGGCAGCGTGCCCACGCCCACGAACCACGCGAGCCGCGCCTCCAGCGTGCCGAAGGGGTCCCGCTTCACCAACCCCACGACGAACGCCGTCACCAGCGCGACGATGTCCTTGCGGAAGTAGATGAGCACCGCGGCCACCGTGCCCAGCTGGATGATGGCCGAGTACGCAGCACCCGGATCCGGCCAGCCGAACAGCTCCGGCGCGATGCGCAGGTGCGCGGTGGAGCTGATGGGCAGGAACTCCGTGAGACCCTGGACCAGACCCAGGACGATGGCTTCGAGCAGGCTCATAGGGGACGTGGCCGCCAGGGATATGCCCTGCCCCCCTGCCCCGCAAGCGCGAAGGTGCCCCACACCGGAGCCCAGGTCCGCCACCCGACCGTCCAGCCTGGGAAGCCGGAAGGGGGAACCCGGGTAGGCTTGGCCCCGCCATGCCCCCCGTCCCCCTGTGTCCCTGCTCCTCTGGCCAGCGCTACAAGCAGTGCTGCGCCCCCTTCCACAAAGGCGAGGCCGAAGCCCCGGACGCCGAGCGCCTGATGCGCAGCCGCTACAGCGCCTTCGCCCAACGCGACGCCGCCTACCTCTGGAAGACCCTCCACCCCGACCACCCGATGCGGGCCCGTCCAGAAGCGGACGTCGTGCGCGAGCTGCGCGCCTTCGCCCAGGCCCACCAGTACCCGGGGCTGGCGGTGTTGGGCCACCAGCCTCCGGACACCACGGGGCTCGCCCGCGTCCTCTTCTTCGCCAAGGTGTTCGAGAAGGGGAAGGACCAGTCCTTCGTGGAGCGCTCGGACTTCCGCCACGACGGCACCGGCTGGCGCTACCTGGACGGCGTCCTCAAGCTGCCCCGCGAGCTGAAGGTCCCGCCCGAGTCCCTCACGCTGGAAACCTTCCCCACGGACTGACGGCGCGGCCGCGAAAATCCCCCGTCAGGATTTTCGCGGCATTTGCGTCCCTGGAGGTGCTGCCCGGCCGGAGAGGCCCTACACGCTCTGGTAAAGCTCCACCACAATGGGGCTCGCGGTTCGAATCCGCCTTGGCCTGAAACGCCACCCAATCGTGGCTTCTCCACTCGGGCAGCACCCTTTTCCTCCCTCCGTCACCCTCGGGACCGCGCGTCCCTGTCGAGTGACGAGAGGTCCCGGTCATCGCCGTCACCGCCCGGTGCGCCATCCGCGCCCAGTGACACGATGGCCGGCACGCCCCTGTCCAGCGTGTACACGTAGTCATTGCCCCACGGGTCGCGCGGCAGCTCCGGGAGGATGCTCTCCTCCACCAGCACGCGCAGCCCGGAGGTGGTGTCCGGCAGCCGGCCCTTCTTCATCGCGTACAGCTGGAGTCCCTGCCCCAGCGAACCGAAGTCCAGGCCCACGCGCTGCTGCTTCGCCTGGCCGAACTGACTCATCACCGACACGCCCACCGCGGCGGCGATGAGGCCCAGGATGGTGATGACGACCATGATTTCAATCAGCGTCATGCCGCGCTGACGTCGCTTCTTCCTGTCCATGTCTGTCTTTCTGGCACGCGGACCGGCACGGGCCGGGGTCAGCGTGTCCCTACCGGAAGGCCCCTCTGCCTTCCGGGATGACTGCCATTGCAACCCGCGGGCCCACGTCACTCCACCAGGAGGACGCGAGAGGAATGGTCCGCGTCCGGGCCTTCGCCGTCCGGGATGCCGTCACGGCCATAGGACAGGATGACCGGCGTGCCCTCCTCCAAGCGGTACACATAGTCATGGCCCCAGGGGTCCACGGGGATGCGCTCCAGGAGGCGTTCCTCCACGAGCGCGGAGAGCCCCACCGATGGCGGCGGCACGTGTCCCGCCCGCTCCGCGTACCGAGTCACCGCCTTCAGCAGGTGCCGCATGTCCAGGGCCACCATCCGCAGCTGCGCCCCTCGCTCCAGGTTCATCATGGACAGCGCCAGCACGGCGTAGCCGATGAGGACCAGCGCCACGAAGACAAGCAACCTGCTGTAGGTCTTGAGCCAGGGACGGAGGCCAATTCGAGAGGGCATGTCTGTCTTTCTGGCGCGAACGTCGTGTGCGACGCGCCACCGTGTCGTGTCACCGCGCGCACCAGGCGCGGCCTCACGGCGCCACCGTGCAATCGCCGCACCCACCCCACCCCCTTGCGCGCGAGGCGCCTGCCGCGATACACGCCCGCCTCGAATCGACTTTGCGAATCAATCTCAATTATCCAGCCGAAACGGTAATCCGTGAACGGCCGGCGAGGCGGGTCCATGCGGGGACACAAGGCGATGTGGAGTGCGTGGGTGGCGGCGATGCTGCTGCTCGGAGCGTGCGGTGACGACGACCCGACGCCCCAGCCCTCGGGCAACACGGATGCGGGTGTGACCGTGGACGCGGGCACGCAGACGGACGCGGGCACGCAGGCCGCGGCGCCCACGGTGTCCTTCACCTCGCCCACGGAGGGCGCCCAGGTGGAGGCGTTCCCGGTGCAGGTGCAGGCGGTGGTTCACGCCGAGGGAGGGCTCGCGACGCTGACGGTCACGCCCAACAGCGGCGCCGCCACGGATGTCACCGTCACGCAGGGCCAGACGGAGCAGGCGGTGACGGTGCCCGTGGAGCCGGTGGCGGGCGGGAACACCGTCGTCCTGCGCGCGGTGGACGCGGCGGGCCAGGCCACGGAAGCAACGCTGCACTTCACCTACGTCGCGCCCACCGTCGACACGCAGGCCCCGACGCTGGCGCTCACCAGCCCCACCGAGGGCCAGGACCTCACCGTGTACCAGGTGAACGTCACGGGCCGGGCCACGGACAACGTCGCGGTCACGGGCCTCACATGGCAGCTCAACGGCGGCGCGGAGGAGTCCGTCACCGTGACGCCGGACGCGGACGGCGCCTTCGCCTTCAAGCTCACGCCCGGGCGCGGCGACAACACGCTCGTCCTGAAGGCGCGCGACGAGGCGGGCAACACCACCGAGCAGCAGGCCCACTTCCGCTTCGGCCGGTGGGTGAGCGGCGGCGGCTCGCACTCGGTGCTGCTGCGTGATGGGAAGGTGTACGCCTGGGGGAACAACAACCTGGGACAGCTGGGCGTGGGTCAGCCCGGGCCGGAGCTGGGTTACTCCCCTTCACCGCTGCTCGTGGCGGGGCTGCCCACGGTGAGCGCGGTGGCGTTCGGCCAGAACAGCTCGCTCGTGGTCGGGACGGACGGCACGGTGTGGACGTGGGGTGACAACAAGAACGCGCAGCTGGGCCTGGGCGTCCCCGGCTCCGAGACGCAGGACACCGCGACGCGCTGGGCTCCGGTGCGCGTGCCTTCGCTGACGGACGCGGTGACGGCGGTCCGGGGCTTCACGCACGTGCTGGTGCTCGCGGAGGACCGGACGGTGTGGTCCTTCGGCGCCAACAACGCGGGGCAGCTCGGTGAAGGCTCGACGAAGGCCGCTTCCGACGTGCCGGTGAAGGTGGTGGAGCTGACGAACGTCATCCAGGTGGCCGCCGGCTCGGAGCACTCCGCGGCACTGCGCGCGGACGGCACGGTGTGGACGTGGGGGCGCAACAGCTCCGGCAACCTGGGCCTGGGCACCAAGGACGGCGACTCGCACGCGCGGCCCGCGCAGGTGCCGGGGCTCACGGACGTGGTGGACATCGCGGCGGGCAAGGACCACACGCTCGCGCTGCGCGCGAATGGCAGCGTCGTCGCCTGGGGTCTGGGCCTCAATGGACAGCTGGGTCAGGGCCAGAGCGGCGCGGATGGCACCAGCGCCGTGCCGGTGGCGGTGCTGAACCTCACGAACGCCACGGCGGTGGTGGCCAACGGCACCATCAGCTTCGCGCTCCGCGCGGACGGCACCGTGGTGGGCTGGGGCCAGAACTCCACCGGCTCGCTGGGCACGGGCGACAAGGTGTCGCTCTCGTCGCCCTCGACGCCCGTGGTGGGGCTCACGAACGTGAAGACGTTCGGCTCGGGCGCGCTCCACGCGGTGAGCATCCGGAGCGATGGCTCCATCTACGGCTGGGGATGGAACTTCAAGGGCAGCGTGGGCGGGGGCCCCGCCGCGAAGGAGTCGTGGGCGTACTCGGAGCCCATCCAGGTGACGCTGCCGTGAGAAGCACCGCGCTCCTGCTGCTGGCGCTGTGCGCGTGCGGCGAGTCCTCCCCGAAGCCCGGGGAGGACCCCGGCGTCACGCCCGTCGACACCGAAGCGCCGGTGTTGCGCATCGACAAGCCCGTGCCGGGCCAGCGGCTCGTCGTGAGCCGCCTGCGCATCGCGGGGGACGTGGGAGACGCCACGCGGGTACAGGTGTGGCTGGATGACGGAATCTCCCGGACGCTCTCCGTCGCCGGCTCCACGCTGGCGATGGAGCTGCTCGTGCCGCCTGGCTCGCACGTGCTGCATGTGTCAGCCACGGATGACGCGGGCAACACGGCGACGCAGGACGTGCCGTTCTCCTCGGGACCGGAGCTGGGGGCAGGCCTCAGCCACACGGGCGTGCTGCATCAGGGGCGCTTCGCTTCATGGGGCGACAATGGGTCGGGCCAGCGCTGCGACGTGACTCCGGACGAACGGCCCGTGCCGGCGTTCGCCCTGGAGGACCAGCAGCCCATCGGCATGGTGTCCGCCATGGACACGACCGCGTGGATTGGCTCGGACGGGCGCGCGTGGCTGTGCGGCGCGCTGGCGTCCCAGCTCGACGCGGGTGGCCTGGTGGCGGGCAGCGCCCACCGGATTGAAGGCGTGAAGGACGTGGTGGGCGTGGCGCTGGGCACGGGGCACGCGTTGCTGCTCGATGCGAGCGGCCAGGTCTGGGCCTTTGGCATCAACGCGCGCGGACAGCTGGGACTGGGTGAGGAAGGCGGAGCGGTGACGGAGCCCACCGTGGTGCCGGACCTCACCGACGTGGTGCAGGTGGTCGCGGGCAGCGAACACTCCGCGGCGCTGCACCGTGACGGCACCGTGTCCGTGTGGGGCTACAACCGGGACGGCGTGCTGGGCACGGGCGAGACGGAGGCGCGCGTGCAGGCCGCTCCCGAGCGCGTGCCGCACCTGGAGCAGGTGGAGCAACTGGCCTCCGGGCGCAGCCACCTGCTCGCGCTGATCAAGGACGGGACGGCGCGCGCGTGGGGCACGGGGACGTCGGGACAGCTGGGCCACGGTGACGCGGGCTTTGGCTCGGGCCGCGCGCAGCCCACGCCGGTGCTGGAGCTCACGGGGGCCACGGCGGTGGTGGCCGCGAACAACTCCAGCTGGGCCCTGCGCGGCGATGGCACGGCCTGGGCGTGGGGACTCAACACCACGGGGCAGCTGGGCGTGGGGGACACGAGCCAGCGGGTCAAACCCGCGCGCGTGGCCACGGAATTGCCGGTCGTGGAGCTTGCCGCGGGAGCCCAGCACGCGCTCGTCCGCACGCGCGACGAACGTGTGCTCATCTGGGGCAGCAACCTCAGCGCACAGCTGGGTCTGGGTGAAGGCACGCCTTCACATGTCTCCACGCCCCGCGCCGTGAACCTGCCTTGACCGCCATGCGCGACAAGGGCGCGGGCGCGCGAGGGAAGCCCGCTGTTCCAGGAACCCACTCCGGCGCGTCCTCATGCGCGCCGGCAGCCCGTCCGCCATGAACATGCGATCCGGAATCACAGTGCCCGCGTGCATGCTCGTCATGACGCTCGCGTCCTGCGGGCAGTCGTCCACCCCGCGTCCGGACGACCCGCCCATCGACACACCGGAAGAGGTGCCGCTGGAGGTCGCGCCGTTCGACCCGGACGAGACGCGGTCCGGTGGTGCCACCACGGTGGCCCACGCCGGTCCCGAAGCCTTCGTGCAGTCCCTCGCCAACATCACGATGGAGCACCGGTCGCGCTTCCTGCTGGGCGAGGCCAACTTCGAGGTGGACTGGGTCCCCGCGCCATCGAGCCAGCGCGACCGTGACGGCCTGGGCCCGCTCTTCCACGCCACCTCGTGTCTCGCATGCCACGTCGCCAATGGCCGGGGCGCTCCTGTCGCCGGCAACACGAAGGCCCCCGCGTCCCTGCTCGTGCGCCTCTCCGTGCCCGGCACCGGCCTCCACGGCGAGCCCGTGCCGGAGCCCACCTACGGCGACCAGTTCCAGCCTCGCGCCATCGACGGCGTCCCCGCCGAAGGCCAGGTGCAGGTGACCTACGCGTCCCTGCCCGCCCTGTCCCTCCGGGGCGAAGGCAGCGTGACGCTCCAGTCACCGAGCTACGAGTTGGTGGACCTGGGCTACGGCCCGCTCGCGCCCGACGTTCGGCTGTCCCCACGCATCGCGCAGCCCATGGTGGGCCTGGGCCTGCTCGCGGCCATCCCGGACGCAACGCTGCTCGCCTGGGCCGACCCCGACGACCGTGATGGCGACGGCATCCGGGGCCGCCCCAACCGCGTCTGGAACGCGAAGGAAGGGCGCGAAGTACTGGGCCGCTTCGGATGGAAGGCCAATCAACCGGACCTGGAGCACCAGGCCGCGGGCGCGCTGCTGGGCGACATGGGACTCACGTCCACGCTGTTCCCCCAACCTCCGTGCACCGCCGCGCAGTCGCAGTGCCTCAAGGGCGCCACCGGTGGCGAGCCCGAAGTGGACGCCGCCAACCTCGCCTCCCTCTCCGACTACTCGCACCTCATCGCCGTGCCCGCGCGACGTGGCGCGGACCGCGAGGACGTGCGCACGGGCAAGGCCGCTTTCCTGCGCGCGGGCTGCGACCGCTGCCACCGCCCCAGCACCACCACTGGAGAACTGCCCGGCTTCCCGGAGCTGTCGAACCAGCGCATCTGGCCGTACACGGACCTGCTGCTGCACGACCTGGGCGAAGCGCTCGCGGACGGACGCACGGACTACCTGGCCACCGGCACCGAGTGGCGCACCCCGCCCCTCTGGGGTCTGGGGCTCACCGCCACCGTGAACGGCCACACACGCCTGCTGCATGACGGCCGCGCGCGCTCCGTGCTGGAGGCCATCCTCTGGCACGGCGGCGAAGCCCAGGCCTCGCGCGAGGCCGTGCAGCGCATGTCTCCCAAGGAACGCGCCGCGCTGCTCACATTCCTGGACTCGCTCTGACTCACGTCGTCAGGTGCGGCAGGGGACGCAGGTGGTAGCGGGCCTCGAACGCGTTGAAGAGGTCCAGGTACTGCTCCAGGTAGCGCGTGAGCAGGAAGCGGCGGCGCACCGTCTCGTGCGCGTGGTGCCCCAGCTGGTTGCGCAGCTTCGGGCTCCGGAGCAGTTGCACCATGCGCGCGGCGCACTGGTCCACCGAGTCCACCAGGAAGCCGTTGTGCCCGTCCTCAATCTGATGACGGATGCCGCCCACGTTCCCTCCGATGACGGGCGTGCCCTTCCACATCGCCTCCGCCACCGTGAGCCCGAAGCCCTCGCGCAGTGACTTCTGCACCACCACCGCCGCACGGCGCTGGAGCGCGTTCACCAGCGCCGTGTCCTCCTGGCTGAGGACGATGAGCCGCTCGTCCTTGTGCCGCATCACCTGCTCGTAGACCTGCTGCCCCTCCGGGTCGTCCGACGCCATGTTGCCCAGCAGCACCAGCGTGCACGGCATCTCCTTGCGCGCGATCCGCCACGCGGCCACCACGCCCTCCGGGTCCTTCCACCGGTCGAAGCGCGACACCTGCACCACCAGCGGCAGGTCCGTGGGGATGCGGTGGTGCTGGAGCCGCTCTTCAATCTCCGCCTCATTCATCTCCCGGTTCTTGATGGAGAACGGGTCGATGGCAGGCATGAAGAACACCTGCGGGGTGGACAGCTCGCGCGCGTACTCCGGGATGCTCAACACCGTCGCGTCGTACTGCTCCACGAACGGCTTCAAGTACGCCCACAGCGACGGCTCCGGATTCGACAGGTCCACGTGGCAACGCCAGATCCACGGCCCGCGCTTGCGGCTGTACCGCACGATGGGCAACGGCTGCGGATCGTGGATGACGACCCGGTCGTGGTCCAACCGGTTGCGCACCGCGTTCTCGTAGACGACCTCTTCGTAGATGGTCGCCTTCATCGACGTCAGGTGGATGTCCGCGCCCTGCAGCGCGTTGTGCATCTTCTTCGTGATGCTGAAGAAGTCCGGCGGACCCTGGATGGCCCGCCACTCGGTGGCCATGCCCACGCTGTTCATCAGCAGCGTCAGCGGTGACAGCAGCTCCGCCACCCCGCCGCCGTAGTACGTGGAGTTGACGTGCACGACCCGCAGGTCCTGCAGCGGGCGCGCCTTCTCCAGGATGCGCTCCACCACCTCCGCGCCCACGTAGCGCTCGTAGTTCTCGACCTGGACGAGGGGGTAGGGGTCTCCGGGATTCTTCGCCATACCCTTGTGTGTGTCCGCCCGTCGGCAGGTGCCACCCGCGCGCCCCCAGCCGCTCGCACGCCTGCCCGCCGCGGCTCCTCTTCAGGCCTCCTCCGGCGCATGCGACACCACCCAGAGCGGCGTGTCCCCACACTGCACCAGCAGCTCGTCCCCCTGCCGGGCCAGCAGCGTGCCCGGCTCCGCGCAAGGTTCCTCGCCCCGCCACATCCGCGTGCGTTGGACGCGAACCCAGCGGCCATCAAGCCGGGCCCTCGCATTGCCCCTGCCCTCACGCCACCCGGCGAAGCGGCACGCGCGCACCTTCAAGTGCACGGAGCGCGCGCTGTCGCGCCAGTCGATGTCCCGATAGGCCGGCTCGAAGAAGGGCGCGAAGGTCGCGTCCGCCTCCGCCTGCCGCTCGCCCGCGTCTCCCCGCGCCACGCGCTCCACCACCCCGGGCAGCAGCCTGCGCGCCGCGAGCATCAGCTTCTCGAAGACCACCTCCTCCGTGTCCTCGTCCTGCACCAGGAACGTCCCCTGCGCGAGCACGGCTCCGGTGTCGAAGCTCGCGTCCATGCGGTGGAAGGTGAGCCCCAGCTCGCGAGCGTCCTCGCGCAGCGCCCACCCCAGCGGACAGGGCCCACGGTATCGAGGAAGAAGGGACGGGTGCACGTTCACCGCCCCCAGCCGCGCCAGCGCCAACGCCTCCGGCGGCAGCCTCCACGGGAAGAAGAAGCACAGCAGGAGGTCCGGCTTCAGGCCCGCCAACCGGGGCGTCAGGTGTGCCCGTTCGCTCACCAGCAGCACGTCCACTGACGGCGGCGCGGCCTCGAAGAGCCGCCCCAGCTCCGCCCAGCCCTCCATGTCCAGCGGGCGCAGGCCCCGGATGCCCGCCGGCACCACCAGCGCCACCACGTCATGCCCCTGGGCCCTCAGCGCCAACGTGAAGTCGTGCGCCACCGCGGGGGCCACGGTGAGCAGCACGATGCGCCAGCCAGGCGCGGCACCCGGAGTCGGCATGGCCGTGTCCTAACAATTCACCCACCGTGTGCGCCCGGCCAACGCACGCGCCATGCCTGGAAATGAAAACGCGCTCGCCCCGGGAAGGGACGAGCGCGTGGGCTCAACCGGAGTGCTTCCGGTGCGTCAGACCGCCTTCAGGCGGGGCGTGCGCGTCTTGGGAGCGGGGGCGGCGACCGCCTCACGGAGCGCGTCCTTCTTGTCCGTGCGCTCCCAGGTGAACTCCTTCTCCGCGCGGCCGAAGTGACCGTACGCGGCGGTCTTCTGGTAGATGGGCCGCAGCAGGTCCAGGTGCTCGGTGATTTCGCGCGGGCGCAGGCCGAACGTCTGGCGCACGGCGCGGGCAATCTGCTCCTCCGGCACCGTGGACGTCCCGAAGGTCTCCACCATCACGCTGACAGGCTCCGCCACGCCGATGGCGTAGGACACCTGCACCTCGCAACGACGGGCCAGGCCCGCCGCCACGACGTTCTTCGCGATGTAGCGGCCCATGTACGCGGCCGAGCGGTCCACCTTGGACGGGTCCTTGCCGCTGAACGCGCCGCCACCGTGACGGCCCATGCCGCCGTAGGTGTCGACGATGATCTTCCGGCCCGTGAGGCCCGAGTCGCCCATGGGGCCGCCGATGACGAAGCGGCCCGTGGGGTTGATGAAGAACTTGGTCTTGTTGTCGATGAGCTTCTTCGGCAGGACCTTCAGGATGACGTCCTCGCGGATGGCCTCCTGGATCTTCTTGTTGGAGACGTCATCCGAGTGCTGCGTGGACAGCACCACCGCGTCGATGCGGACCGGCTTGCCGTCCTTGTACTCCACCGTCACCTGGCTCTTGCCGTCCGGGCGAATCCACGGGTGGTTCTTGCGGCGCACCTCCGCCAGGCGGCGGGTCAGCGCGTGCGCGTAGTGGATGGGCGCGGGCATCAGCTCCGGCGTCTCGTCGCACGCGTAGCCGAACATCATGCCCTGGTCGCCGGCGCCCTGGTCCTTCTTGTTGTCCACGCCCCGGGCGATGTCCTGGCTCTGGCCCTCGATGGCCACCATGACGCCGCACGTGTGGCCGTCATAGCCCATGGAGCTATCGGTGTAGCCAATGCGCGTGATGGTCGAGCGGACGATCTTCGGGATGTCCACGTAGCAATTCGTCGTCACCTCGCCAGCGACGATGGCGAGGCCCGTCTTCACGAGCGTCTCCACGGCGACACGCGCCTGCGGATCCTTGGCGATGATGGCATCGAGCACACCGTCGGAGATCTGGTCGGCGATCTTGTCCGGGTGGCCCTCGGTGACGGATTCAGACGTGAACAGGAAGTCGGTAGGCATGTCTTCTCGGGCTTCGCGCTAATTCGGTGACGCAGCGCAGGGGGCGGACACTAAACGTGCGGTCCCAGCAGAGTCAAACCTGTCGATACAAGGGTTTATTCGGCGAAAGCGACCTTCAGACAGGCGGACCCGATGCCGCGGGTGTGCCTGCCCGCTGGATGAATTTATTGGTTCGCGCCGCGTTCCCCTGGGCTACAGGACCCGCGCCCTTCTTCTGGAGGTCACAGACCCATATGAACGCCATCGCCCGCCTTCGCACCCTTCCCTTCCTGGTTGCCCTCGCCTTCGCCGTGCCCGCGCTCGCCGCGCCCAAGGCTTCCGAAGCCATCACCAAGCCGGTGAAGACCGTGGTGCAGTCCGTGCGCTACGAGAAGGACCTCAAGGCCCTGGAGAACCTGGGCAGCGACCAGCAGGGACTCTTCCTGCTGGGTGACGAGTGGACCAAGGCCACGGACGCCCAGCGCAAGGAGTTCACCCAGCTCTTCCAGAACCTGTTCGCGAAGATCGCCTTCCCCAAGGTGCGCGAGAACTTCAAGAACCTGGACTCCATCACCTACGACGAGCCGCAGGTGACGGGCGACAAGGCGCTCGTGGGCTCCACCATCTTCATCAACCACCCGCTGAAGAAGCAGGAGATGAAGCTCAAGTACGCCGTGGAGAAGGTGAGCGGCGGCTGGAAGGTCGTGGACGTGTCCGTGCTGGGCGACTCCATGCTCACCGGCATCCGCGATGACCAGGTCCGCCCCCTCTTCAAGGAGGGCGGCTGGGACGGCCTGCTCGGCGCCATGCGCGCGAAGAACAACGAACTGGGTTCGGTGAAGGTGAAGTAATCCAGTCAGTTGTCGCCTGGGCCGCCAGGCAAACAGGCCCTCGCCGTTCCTCCGGGTTCCGGGGGAGGCGCGGGCCGGTTAGGCTGGGGCGTTCCTCCTCCCCCGGAGCGCCTGGCGAATGACTGTTTCGACCCCCGCCCCGCGGCTGCTGCTCCGGGGTGTGCCGTCCGACCGTGAGATGGACGCGTTCTGCGTCCAGTACGCGCCCCGGGCCCCCGGCCATCCCGCGGTCCGGGACCTGCTCCGGCTGCTGTCGGAGGTCCCCGATGACGGCCTGGAGCCGCGCCTGGAGTGGGTGGAGCGGTGGATCCACTGGATGCGCGACCGCATCCCCGCCCACGGCCTCACGGACGCGGACGACCCCGCACTGTCCCCCTCGAACTCCCGGCTGTCCCTGCTGGTGCGCGTGCTGGAGGGCGAGGGCGCCCTGCGCGCGTCCGTCACCCGGCTGGTGGCGGGGGTGTGCGCGAGCAGCCGGGGGCTGAAGCTCTTCGCCCAGGTGGGCTTGAGCGCGGGCAACGGCTTCTTCTCCGAGCTGACGGACCGCCTCGTGCGCGGCGTGCTGCCCACGCCCCCCGAGCCGGGCAAGCTGTCGGAGCTGCTCCTGCGCCTGTTCCCGGTGCCGGAGGACGCGGAGTGGCTGGGCGCGCTGTCCCCCATGCTGCTGGCGCGGCTGACGGCGCTGGTGGGCGAGCCGCCCCCACCGGAGCCCACCCCGTCCGCGCGTGTGCGTGGGGACCTGATGGACGCGCTGCTGCTGTTGGGCGTGCAGGTGGCGGCGCTGGGGCTGGCGGAGGACGTGCGCGACCGCACCCCGGACATGGCCTTCCGCGCGTCGCCCTTCCTGAGGCTGCGGCTGGTGTGCGACGCGGTGCTGGCGCGCGACGGGGCCCAGGAGGCGCTGGCGGACCTGGTCCGCGTGGTGGAGGACTGCCGCGGCGTGGTGCGCACCGTCACCCGGCACCTGGAGGACTCCGGCGTCAGCGTGGACCTGGTGTACCGGCTGGAGCGCATCCAGCGCGGCCTGGACCGGATGGAGGCCGTCGCGCGGGTGCTGGGCGCGCCCCGCGGCGAGCCCCGCTGGCGCGAGGCGCTGGCGCTCCTGTCGGACCTGCTGCGGCTCGCGCACGCGGACCGCTCCGTCCGCGCGCTGGTGCGGCGCAACTCGCGGCTGATGGCGCGAAAAATCATCGAGCGCACCGGCAACACCGGCGAGCACTACATCACCTCCACCCCCGCCGAGTTCCACCACATGGTGCACTCGGCCGCGGGCGGCGGGTTCCTCACCGCGTTCGCCGCCGCGCTGAAGTTCGTCGTCACGGGCCTGCCGCTGGCCCCCTTCTTCGCGGGTCTCTTCGTCGCGCTCAACTACGCGGGCGCCTTCGTGATGATGCAGCTGTTGGGCCTCACGCTGGCCACCAAGCAGCCGTCCATGACGGCCTCCACGCTGGCGGCGGCGGTGGGCGAGGACACCGGCCCGGACAGCCGCGCCCGGCGCATGGAGCGCCTGACGGCGCTGGTGCCGCGCGTCACCCGCTCACAGCTGGCGGCCATCCTGGGCAACCTGGGCTGCGTGCTGCCCGTCGCGGTGGCGCTCGCGCTGGGCTTCCAGGCCCTCACCGGCCACGCGTTCCTGTCCCAGGAGAAGGCCCGCCACGTCGTGGACACGCTCCACCCGTGGAAGAGCGCCACGCTCCTCTACGCCGCGCTCACCGGCGTGCTGCTGTGGGCGTCCAGCGTGGCCGCGGGCTGGTTCGAGAACTTCATCGTCTACCGCCGCCTGCCGGAGGCGCTGGCCCACCACCGGGTGCTGCGCGTGCTCGTGGGCGTGAAGGGCGCGCGCAAGGTGGCGGACGCGCTCGAGCACCACGCCGCGGGCGTGGGGGGCAGCATCACCCTGGGCGTGCTGCTGACGGTGGCGCCGGGCGTGGGCAGCTTCTTCGGCATCCCCATGGACGTGCGCCACGTCACCTTCTCCTTCGGCTCGCTGGCCCTGGCCGGCTGCGCGCTGGGCACCTCCGCCGTGATGGAGCCGGGCTTCCTGGCGGCCGTGGCGGGCGTGCTGGTGGTCGGCATCGTCAACTTCGGCGTGTCCTTCTCGCTGGCCCTCGGCGTGGCCCTGCGCGCCCGCGACGTCCCGGTGCGCGAGGGTGCCCGCTTCCTGGGCGCCGTGTCCCTGCGCTTCCTGCGAAACCCGCTCCCCTTCCTCCTCCCGCCCCGCGACGAGCCCGTCCCGGGTGCGACCGAAGGGCAGGTCCTCCCCCTGGCCGGGCCTCCGGCACAGTGAAGGAGCCCGGGTTATTCCCAGGGGGTGGGAGGCCCTGTCTCGCGCGGTGGTGGGGCGGACAGGCACCCCGGGCTTTGCTTCCGGGCGGGGACGTTCGGCGATAGGGTCCCGCGCCCATGAGCGGCAATCCTTCGTCCCATCCCCCACCCCGCCTCGCCCTTGCCTACGCCGAGATGCTGGTCCGGCGTCCCGGCACCGTCATGACCGTGCTGCTGTTGCTGCTCGGCATTTCGTTGTGGGGCACGTCGAAGCTGACCATCAATTCGAACCAGCTGGACCTCATCTCCCAGGACCTGCAGGAGGTGAAGGACGTCAAGCGGGTCATCGACATGGTGGGCGGCAGCGGCTTCTTCATGGTCGCGCTGCGCGGCGATGACGAGGCCACGCTCAAGAAGGTCGCGGACGATCTGGCCGTGATGGTGGGCAACGACAAGGAGCACGCGCGCTCCCTCACCTACAAGATCCCCGTCGAGTTCGTTCAGAACAACATGGTGCTGTTCGTGAAGACGGAGGACCTGGCCGAGGGCAAGCGCCGCATCATGGCGTTCCTCAAGGATCAGATCCGCCGCGCGAACCCCTTCTACATTGAAATCAAGAAGACGGAGCCGGTGAAGCTGGACCTGCAGGACCTGGTCGACAAGTACTCCAGCGTTGGCAACAAGAGCATCGCGGACGACTACTACATCTCCCAGGACCGCAAGCTGCTGCTGCTCCTCATCAAGCCGATGTGGGACACCAACCAGATTGGCCAGACGAAGCTGTACGTGGACAAGCTGCGCGTGGACCTGGAGCAGTACTCCAAGAGCAACGCCGCGGGCGTGCAGCTGGTGGAGGACTACTACAAGATGGGCGACAAGAAGACGGTCGCCTATGGCTTCACGGGTTCCTACAAGACGGCGGTGGACGACTCGTACGCCATCGAGGACTCGCTCCAGCCGGTCACCATCATCGCGCTCCTCGCCATCTTCATCATCACCATCGCGTTCTTCCGCAAGTGGGCGCCCACGCTCATCGTGGTGAGCGGCACGGTGGTGGGCACGCTGTACACGCTGGGCTTCACCTACGCGACGCTGGGTGAGCTCAACATGATCACCTCCATCCTGGGCGGCATCATGTTGGGGTTCGGCATCGACTACGGCATCCACTTCATCTTCCGCACGCGCCTGGAGCTGGGCGCGGGCAAGCGCTACGACGTGGCCATCCGCGACGCGGTCATCAACGCGGGCCGGCCCGCGCTGGTGTCCGCGGTGGTGGTGGCGGGCTCCTTCTACGTGCTGATGGTGAGTGAGTTCCGCGGCTTCTCCCAGTTCGGCCTCCTGGCCGGCACGGGCACGCTGCTCCTGGGCTTCACGCTGTTCTCCTGGTGCCCGGCGATCCTGGCCATCGCGGGCCGCAAGAACCCGGAGCTGCCGCAGAAGCTCATTGGCGTGATGAAGCCGCCGCCCACGAACAACGCGACCGGCAAGGAGCTGCGCATCCCGCGCCCCGGCCTGGTGCTGGCGGTGGGCTGCGTGATTGTCGCGGTGGTGTGCGGCGCGGCCATCCCGTGGAAGAGCGGCGAGCCCCCGGCGAACGCGGGCTTCTTCGCGCGGCTGCCGTACGGCGTGCGCTTCAACTACAACACCCGCGCGCTGATGCCGGCGAACCAGCCGTCCGTGCTGCTCCAGGATGAAATCAACGAGCGCTTCAAGATCGCCAGCGACCCGCTGGCCATCTACACGAAGGACCTGGCGGAGACGGAGGCCCTCTACAAGGAGCTGACGGCCGACCCGAAGAAGCGTCCGGCCATCGCGCAGGTGATGAGCCTGTTCACCTTCGTGCCGCCGGAAGGCATCTCCCAGGCGAACACCAAGATCCTGGAGGAGTGGCAGGAGGAGCTGAAGGACATCGACGTGAAGGCGCTGCCGCCGGAGACGCAGGAGAAGGCGGCCCTGTTCTTCAAGATGCTGGAGGCGCGGCCCTTCGACGTGCACCACGTGCCGGAAATCTACGCCTCGCAGTTCCGCCACCTGCCCACCACGAGCCCGGAGAACCACGGCTACCTCACGTTCATCTACCCGAGCGTGGACCTGTGGGACGGCAAGCAGATGCTCCAGTTCGCGGACCAGACCAGCTCCATCAAGGGCATGGTGACGCCGGGCAAGTTCACGGAAGGCGGCCCCACGGGCGCGCCGGTGGAGAAGGAGTTCCGCGCGGCGGGCGCCACCCAGCTGTACGCGTCGCTGGCGCGCATGGTGCTCAAGGACGCCAAGCTCACGGTCATCCTCACCGCGCTGTGGATTCTGGTGATGCACTTCGCGGACTTCCGCAACGCGAAGCTGGCGCTGGCGTCGGTGATTCCGCTGACGGTGGGCCTGGCGATGATGATGGGCTTCATGGCGCTGTTCGACCTGCGCCTGAACTTCATGAACATCATCATCCTGCCCATCCTCCTGGGCTTCGGCGTGAGCCACGGCCTCTACCTGCTGCACCGCTTCCTGGAGGGCACGTCGCCCCTGGTGGCGCTGCGCAGCGTGGGCGCGGCGGTGGTGTCCTCCACGCTGACGGCGGTGGCGGCCTTCGCGGCGCTGCTGGTGGCCAGCCACAACGGCCTGCGGTCCATGGGCCTCGTGGCCTGCATCGGCCTCATCACCACGCTGCTGGTGTCCTTCACGGTGCTGGCGGCGGTGATGCAGCTCATGCACGACAAGCGGCAGAAGGACGCGGGACGTTCGCAAGAGGGCGGTTCCGCCCCGGGCGGCGACTCGTCCTCCACACGCGCCGCCTGACAGCGCGGAGGAAGCGCTTAATATCCGCGCCGGACCTTTCGGCCCCGCCTTCCCCCAAGGGAAGCGCGGGGCCGTTCTTTTCTTCGGGAGCTTCAAGCCATGGGGACGTTCAAGCGGGTGGGAGCGGTGCTGGGTCTGATGGTGCTCACGGGTTGCGCGAGCACGGTGAAGAGCCAGCGGCTGCGTCCCGACTACGCGACGGTGGACCGGCAGCAGGTGAAGCGGCTGGCGGTGGTGACGCAGCCGTTCCCGCCGGGCCAGCAGTACGTGGGCGACCTGTGGAGCCTCATCGCCCGGCAGTGGCTGAACCAGAACCGGGACTACCTGGTGAAGGCCAACACGTCCCTCTCCGAGCGCCGCACGGACCTCACCTTCCAGGACCAGTGCGTGGAGGGCATCGAGGGCGTGCTCTGGCTGGACCCCACGGTGAAGCGCGTGGGTGACGGCGCGGAGGTGGCGGTGAAGGCGCAGCTCATCCGCTGCCGCGACGGCGAGGAGGTCTGGGCCGCGGAGGCCGGCGGCAGCTGGGACTCCGAGGACAAGAAGTACGTGGAGCGCAAGGAGCAGTACGTGACGGAGCTGAGCAAGGACGTGGAGCCCTACGTGGTGCCGTCCTACAAGCTGCTGGTGGCCACGCTGGACACGCTGCCCAATCCCGAACTGAACGACGCGGACAAGAACGAGAAGATCGACCTGGGCGAGTAGCGTCGCCCAGGTGGAACCTCAGGTCCTCATCTGGCGGTTGGTGCTGGCCACGCTGCTGGGCGGCGTGCTGGGCCTGGAACGCGAGGCGCGCAACCAGGCCGCGGGGCTGCGCACGCACACGTTGGTGGCGCTGGGGGCGTGCTGCTTCACGCTCTCCAGCGTGTACACGGAGGAGTTGCTCCGGATGGGCGCGAACCCCAGCGGCACGCAGACGGACATCAGCCGCATCGCCAGCCAGATTGTCGTGGGCATCGGCTTCCTGGGCGCGGGCGTCATCCTGCGCCACGGGACCTCCGTGAGAGGGCTCACCACGGCGGCGAACCTCTGGGTGACGGCGGCGGTGGGCCTGGCCTGCGGGCTGGGCCTCTACGTGGCCGCCAGCGCCACCGTGGCCCTGGCCCTGCTGTCCCTGGTGGTGCTGCGCCCCGTCTCCCGCCTGCTGACGCCCGAGGAGGGACGGCACGGCAAGCGACACGAGCAGCCGCCAGAAGGCAAGAACAGCGAGGACGGGCCCCCCACGGGTGAAGAGGGGTCCCGTCCCCAGTGACGTGCGGGGTGCGTGCGGCCACCCGCCAGCCGGCCCCTACTCCAGGGGCACCAGCGCGCCCGTCAGGTCGTGCGTGTAGGCCACCGGCCGGTGCGCCCTGTCCGGGTGGCAGTGGTCGTCCTCCAGCTCCAGCGCGCCCTCGGCCAGCATGGCGCCCGGGAGACTGGCCAGGTCCCGGCGCAGGTAGACGTCGTCCCCGTCCAGGTCCGCGACGTCGGAGAAGCGCACCGGGTATTCCCGCTCGAAGATGCGCCCCGTGCCGATGGTGAAGCCGCGCGGGTCCACCGCGACGATGCCGCCGAGCGCTTCGCCGTCCCGGTCCCGCACCGTCATGCCCCGCTGAATGTCCGTTGGCTTGAACACGCTGCTGCCTCCTGCACTCGTGTCCGGCGAACGTGCGCACTCCGCCTGGGAACGACGACCCCCTCCCCTCGCATTCATGCGGGGGAGCAGGGCCTACACGGACTCAGGTTCAGGATCATGCGCCGGCGACAGCAGCGAGCCTTCCTGGCCGCCGCCGAAGCGCCGGTCCATCTCCGTGCGCACGAAGCGCTCGATCTCCTCCGCGGTGGTCAGCTCCATGGCGCCCTGGAGCATCTCCACCGCTTCACTCCGGCTCACCCGGCGCATCATCCGCTTCACCACCGGAATCTGCCCGGACGTCATGGACAGCTCGTCGAAGCCCAGCGCCAGGAGCACCAGGGTGAAGAGCGGATCTCCCGCCATCTCGCCGCACATGGAGACGGGGATGTTGGCGGCCTTCGCCGCGTCCACGATGCCCTGGAGCATGCGCAGCACCGACAGGTGCAGCGGCCGGTAGAGGTACGCGACCTCGCGGTTCTGGCGGTCGATGGCCAGCGAGTACTGGATGAGGTCGTTCGTCCCGATGGAGAAGAAGTCCGCCTCCTGCGCCAGCCGGTCCGCGATGGTCGCCGCGCTGGGCGTCTCCACCATGATGCCCACCGGGAAGCGCTTGCCCACCGGCACTCCCGCGCGCCCCAGCGCCGTGCGGCACGCCTCCAGCTCGGTGCGCGCCTCCCGCAGCTCACTGACGCCGCAGATGAGCGGGAACATCAGCCGCAGGTTGCCGTGCACGCTGGCGCGCAACAGGGCGCGCAGCTGGACGCGGAACAGCTCCCGGTTGGACAGGCAGTAGCGGATGGCCCGCAGGCCCATGGCCGGGTTGGGCTCCTTCTCGTGCTTCGTCTTGCCCGGCACCTTGTCGCCGCCCAGGTCCAGCGTGCGGATGGTGACGGGACGGCCCCCCATGGCCTCCAGCACCTGCTTGTAGGCGCGGTAGTGCTCCTCTTCCGTGGGCGCCGTCTTGCGGTCCAGGAACATGAACTCCGTGCGGTACAGGCCAATGCCCTCCGCGCCGTGAGCCAGGAGCGAGGGGATCTCCTCCAGGAACTCCATGTTGCCGTTGAGCCGGATGCGGAAGCCGTCCGTGCTCACCGCGGGCTGGTCCTTCGTGGCCAGCGCCAGCTGCTCGCTCTCCAGGTAGCGGCGCTGCTCCTCCCGGAACAGCGCGAGCTGGTCCTCCGTGGGGTTCACCAGCACCACGCCGCGCGTGCCGTCCATGGCCACCAGGTCGCCCGGCGAAATCTGCTCGCTCGCGCGCCCCGCCCCCACCACCGCGGGCGTCTCCCGCGCGCGAGCGACGATGGCGGTGTGGCTGGTCTGCCCGCCCAGGTCGGTGACGAAGCCCGCCACGCGGCCGCTGCGAGCCATCATCGCAGCGTCCGCGGGCGGCAGGTCATGCGCGACGACAATTGCCTCCGCCGGCACCTCCACGTCCTCATCCACCACCTGGCCCATCAGGTTGCGGATGATGCGGTCGGCCACGTAGTCCACGTCCGAGCGGCGCTCGCGGAAGTACTCGTCCGGGATGTTGTCGAAGAGGTGCTTGATCTTGCGGGCCGTGCGCCGCACTGCCCACTCCGCGTTGATGCGGTCCTCGACGATGAGGCGGTTGACCTCGTCCACGAGCATGGGGTCGTGGAGCATCAGCCGGTGCGCTTCCAGGATGAGGGCGTGGTCGCTGCCCTCCGTGCGCGTAATCTGGTCCTTCAGCTCCGCGAGCTGGCGGTCGGACAGGTCGATGGCGGTCTTCATCCGCATCCGCTCGGGCTCCACCTCCGCGTCCGCCAGGCGCAGCTTGGGCGTGCGGATGCGCTTCCTGTCCAGGATGAAGGCATGGCCCACCGCCACGCCCGGAGAGGCGCCGATGCCCGTCAACCTGAGTGTAGGGGTGGCCTGGCTGCTCACGGTTCTCCTGACCTCACGGGGAGTCTAACTCCCCTTTCGACGCTTACTGCGCTTCGCCAAACCGGTCCTCGATGAGCTTTTTCAATTCGGACAAGCAGGCCTCGGCGTCCTCGCCCTTGCAGGTGAGGGTCACCTGGGTGCCCTGGGCCGCCGCGAGCATCAGCACGCCCATGATGGACTTGGCGTTGGCGCGCTGTCCGGAGGCCTTGATGAAGACCTCGCTCTTGAAGCGGTTGGCCACCTTGACCATCTGCGCCGCGGCCCGGGCGTGCAGCCCCAGCGCGTTGATGATCTCGAAGGTTCCCTCGGCTTCACTGGCCATCGTGCGACTCCCGCTTCACTCGACTGTTCGTACTCACAGAAAGGCACCCGCCGCGCAGGCCAATCCCGCCGCGACGTAGAGGACCACGTAGGTGGGGACGCGCCGGTTGACGAGCACGTACGCCAACACGCCCACCGCCAGGCACCCTACCGCCAGGAACGGCGCCCAGGTCCCGCCCGCCGTCGCCCCGAAGCTCAACGCCAGCCACGCGGCCAGGCCGCCCGCGCTCGCCGCCGCCACGCCCCTCAGCCGGGCGCCCTTGGCGGGAAGGTTCACCCGCGCCACGGCCTCCACCAACCGGTCTCCCAGATTCAGGCCCAGCCAGTACAGCCGGATTCGCAGCAGCAGGTGCACCAGGTTGTACAGCACCAGGAAGAGCGCCACCGCCCAGACGCCCAACAGCGGCACCATGGCCGCGCACAGGCCGCCCACCGCGGGCTTGAGCGACAGCCAGAAGAACCCGTCCCCCAGCGCCGCGAGCGGCCCCATCAGCGCCGCCTTGAAGCCCACCACCCGATCCGGCGTCTCTTCCCCTCGGGCAATCTTCTGCTCGTGGTTCACCACGCCGCCCACGATGGCCGCCGCCACGTACGGGTGCGTGTTGAAGAAGACCAGGTGCCGGCGCACCGCCGCCTCGCGCAGCGGGCCCGGTGGGTACAGCTTCGCCAGGGCCGGGTAGACGGCGTACGCGAGCCCCAGGTTCTGCATGCCCTTGGGGTTCCACGACGCCTGGAGGAAGAGCGAGCGCAGGAACACGCGCAACAGCGTGCCCCGGGACAGCCGCACGGGCGGCGTGAAGGCGGGCGCGGCGGCGCGCGCGGAAGGCACGGGCGTGGACGTGGGCGTCGTGGTCAAGGCCGGTGCTCCTGCAACTGCGCCAGCACCACCGCCGCGGTGACGGCCGCCGCGGCCAGGCCCGCGTACAGGGGCGCGCGCTTCGCGTGGCTGGACTGCGCGGCGATGGCCGCCGCCACGGACGCCATGGCCGGGTACGCCCACGCCAGGCCCCGCACCAGCGGGTGCGGCAGCGCCACCATCAGCGGCTCCAGGAAGAAGCCGGCCAGCGCGCACGCGCCGGTGATGGCGCCGTAGGACACGAAGTGCGGCCACATGCCCCACAGGTTCTGCCGCATGGCGCGGTTGAGGTTGCCGGCCTCCGCGGACGACAGCGCCACGCGCGCGAGCCGGGCGGAGTAGCCCTCCAGCAGCCGGTCCAGCCTCCGCCCCACCCGTCCCAGCCCGATGAAGAGCAGCACGGCCAGCGACCAGATGGCCGGCGTGGAGCCCGCGCCGGTGGCGGCGGTGAGAGTGGCGGCGGCGGCGGCGGTGCCGGTGGCCGCGAGCGTGTCGTTCTCAGGGAGGGAGGCGCCCAGGTTGGCGGTGCCCAGGTAGAACAGCTCCAGCAGCATGCCGACGGACAGGCCCCCGGCCACGTCGCCCAACAGGGCGCCCATGAACGTGGCGGCCACCAGGGGCCGGGACAGCATGGCCTGGAGGAACGCCTTGCGCTCCACGGCCACCAGGCCCCCCCAGAGACACGCGAGCGCCACCTGGGTCCAGCCAACGTTCACCGGCTCACCCGGCCTTCGACCAGCGCTCGGTCAAATCCGGCAGGTCCACGGACTTCTCCGCGGGCACGGCGCGCGCCTCCACGCGCACGCCCTGGGCGGAGAGCTGCTGGAGGGCCTGCAGCTCCCCTTCCGCCAGGAAGACGGACGGCGACACCTGCCGCCTTCCGGTGCCGAAGTGCACGTTGCCCAGGTTGAGCTGGTCCATGACCAGCCCGTGCTGGAAGGCGAAGGGTACGGAGGCCACATCCCTCAGGAGCACCAGGGTGCGTACGCCGTCCTTGGACAGGGCGGCGAAGTCCACCTGGGCCAGGGGGAGGATCAGCACCTCGATGGCGCTCTGCACGGCGAGCGCCATGGCGGCACGGATGAGGGGACTGGAGGCCGCCTCATCGTCCGCCACCACCACACGCGACACCTTGAGGTGGGGGAGCCAGGCTTCGACGACCTGACCATGGATGAGGCGGTTGTCGACGCGGACCAGGGTGATCACGTCAGTCTCGAATCGCCGACCCGTGCGGGTCCGTCATGTTCGCGGCTGCTGCTGGGCCTCGCGAAGCAGGGCGGATGCACAGGTGATGTTGCGCTGGCCGTACGACGCCAGCTGGTTGGCCATGTCCGACAGGGCCATCTGCTCCGAACGGAGCGAGTTGGCCTTCAGCAGCATGGGCAGATTGACGCCGGCCAGGACTTCCAGATTCATCCGCTGACACATCATCAGCGATTCCTTGCAGGGGGTACCTCCGAAGAGGTCGGCCATGATGATGACGCCGTCCCCTTCATCCACGGCCTTCACCGCCTGCTTCATCTTGGCGCGAAGGTCCTCCACTGGGGCCCCCGGCTCGATGCTGCAGGTAGCTACCGCGGGCAGCTTGCCCACGATCTGTTCAGCGGTAGCGACAAGCTCATCCGCGAGACGCCCGTGCGATGCGATGACGAGGCCGACCATTGATCACCCCTGAGCCACTTCCCGGGAGAATTTGCGTCCTACGCTCATCAACGACCGGACGCAACTCCGGTGAAGCATTCCGCCTGCACCTGGGAACCGCTTCCCCAACGACTTCGCTTCGAAGGTAAGGCGACTGCGCCCACCATGCCTGGAATTTCAGGTCCGGGGAAGGGACACGGTGTCGTCTGCCGGACGGGGAGCCGGGCGCGGTCTCCCCACGCTCTAGGAGATGCGCGGTGTGGCCCCGCGGTGCGTGCCCTGCGGGGCGAGCCCGGCGCCCCCGCTCGGTGGGTAGGAAGGCGACCGGGCCATCACACGGGAGCTGCTGTATCACCTGGGAATCCCGGGAGGGCCCGCGAGGTCCAACGGTACTCGGGGCATACCGGATTCTTGGGACCTGTCGCATCGGGTGCGGTGTCTCAGTGGACGACCAGCCGAGCCCTCTGCTCGGCGGGACGGATGCGAGCGGTGGCGCCGGCACCGAAGGTGAGGAAGTCCTCCTCCATGCCGTCGCTGAAGATGACGCCGCCCTGGGGCATGCGGGACTCGAGCACCAGCTCCGCCTGGGCGGTGACGAAGCCGCCGACGATGTCCGCGCCGGAGTGACGGCTGACGAAGGGCTCGCGCACGACGAAGGCGAGCCGCGCGTCCTCCCAGCCGAGCGTCCAGGGCTTCCCCGGCGTGCCGCCCGTGCAGCGGGTGAGCCCCTGCGCGAGCGCGAACACGGACGACAGCCACCCGCTGGAGCCCGCGCCGGTGGACACGAGCACACCACTGGAGGACTGCGACTCCTCCTTGCCGCCGTAGCGGACCTGGTAGCGGGCGGACACATGCGTGCGCGCGCCGATGAACAGGTCGTTGAAGGCGAGCAGCCGCTGTCCGTCCTGGAGCCGCGCCTCCGCCAGCTGCACCTGGCGCATCCTCGCGCGGCCCTCCAGGGTCCGCTGCACGGCGCTCCGGGCCTCGCGCGGGAGGAAGGGCAGGAGCACGCCGTCGAAGCGCGTCGGGTCTGGGTTCACGCCCACGAGCGGCTGGCTGCCCACGTACTTGGCCACGTTGGCGACGAGCCCGTCCTGCCCTATCGCCACCACCACCTCCTTGCCGGTGAAGAGGAAGGTGGGCACGAGCGAGCGGTCCACCTGCTGCACCGGCAGGCCCACGTCCAGCTGCGAGCGAAGGGCGTCCACCGCGCGGCGGTAGGTGTCGTCCTCCGCCTCGAACCCGTTGAAGTCCTGGCCGTTGTGCTCCACGTAGAACTTCGCCTGCTTCTTGGTGTTGAAGCGGACCACCAGGTCCGCCAGCCGCGTCTTGCGCGTGACGAGGACGACCTTCTCGAACATGGCGTGCCTCCCTCCCGGGACTTCAGCGGTCGCGGGGGTCGAAGTTGTGGACGTCCGGGCGGCCGGGCTTGGGCGGCTTGGGGCTCGGCGGACCGGCGTTTGACGGCAGCAGCGAGCGCAGCAGGTCCGGCGACACGTTGAGCTCGCCGATGCGCTCCGCGTTCTCGCCCATCTCGCGGAAGGCCAGGGCGATATTCAGCGCCGGGTCGGCGCCGTTGGCGGACGTGGCCAACAGCGTCTTCCAGTCCATGCTTCGCACCGGCTCCAGCGTCTTCTCCAGGGTGTACGCGCGCGCGTCCGCGGACTGGCGCTCGTTCTGGACCCAGCGCTCCATGAGGGCGGCGCGCTGCTCCTCCACCGCGATGTCCGCGGCCATCTTCGCCTCGCGAATCTGGCGCTGGCGCTCCTCCACCACCAACTCCGTGGCCAGCTCGCTCTCCTTGATGCGGCGCTCCTGCTCCACGGCCGCGTTGCGGCGGGCGTAGATGGCCTCGTCCGCTTCACGCTGGAGCCCTTCGCGCGCGGCGGCTTCCAGCGCGCGCGCCATCTCCGGCGTGGGCTGGATGGAGAGCACGGAGAAGGCCATCACGTGCACGCCCAGCGCCTTCACGGACTCCGCCTCCGCCAGCGCCGCGAGCACCCGGGCCTCCAGCATGTCGGACTGCACCAGCACCTCGCGCAGGCTCAGGGACTGCACCACCGCGCGGGCGCGCACCTGCGCGGCCTGCACCAGCCGGTCCGACAGCTTCTCCGGGTCGTCGGAGCGGTGACGCCCCGCCGGGGTGATGGAGTAGTCCAAGAGCCCTGCCAGCCTCCGCGCGTCCTCCACCCGGTATGTCAGCTGCCCCTGGATGGTCACCGGCTGGAAGTCGCGGGTGACCTCGTTGAAGGCGAACGGGACGTCCGCGCTCGACAGGGGCACCGCCACCAGCGTCGTCGCCGGCTTCCAATAGAGGAACGACAGGCCCGCGCCCTCCCGGACCACCTCGCCGTCCCGGTACTGCATCACGTACGTGGTCGGCGTCGACTTCATGTACCCAATGAACATCCGCGCATCCCCCTCACCTGCTGCGTCTGGTTTGTGTAACCTGGACACCATCTTAGTGTTGTCTGTACACGTTCGCAACAACGTGTGCGGGAAAGCGGTGTAGGTGGCGTGGATGCCGGTGGACGGGGTGGGCCTGGGCGTCCTTGAATCGGGGGCATGACGCGCAAGCTCGGGGAGCAGTTGATCCTGGATGGAGTGCTGACGCCGGAGGTGTTGTCCCGGGCGCTCGCGCGGCAGAAGGAGACGGGGCTGAAGCTGGGCGAGTGCCTGGTGCGGCTGGGCGTGGACGAGACGCCGGTGTTGCGGCTGTTGGCGCAGGAGTTGAAGACGCGCTTCGTGTCCACGGAGAAGCTGGCGCAGGCGAAGGTGGACGCGGCGCTGTTGGAGCGGGTGCCGGTGCGGCTGGCGGAGGGCTTCGACTTCATGCCGCTGCGGTTGGTGCAGGACGCGCTGTACGTGGCCATCTCCGAGCCGCAGCGGCAGCGGGCGTTGGAGGAGATCGCGAAGACGGTGGGCGTGGCGCAGGTGTTGCCGTTCGTGGCGGTGCGCAGGTCCATCCGCGCGGCCATCCGGAAGCACTACTACGCGGACACGCACGCCTTCGAGCACCCGCCGGAGGACCTGGCCTGTCCGCACTGTGGAGCGTCGTGCAAGCCGGGGGACTTCCAGTGCGCGCGCTGTGAGCTGCTGCTCGTGCGGAGCGTGGAGGACCTGCCGCCCCGGGACAACGTGTCGCTGGTGCGCGCGCTGCTCACGAGGCCGGAGCAGACGGGAGCGCGGGGCGTGCCCCGTCCGCCGCAGCAGGAGGCGACGCGGGTGGTGTCGTTCCAGGCGCAGGCCCAGCCGAAGACGAAGGGGCCTCCGGTGCGGCCGGTCATCGTGGCGGGGCTGGACCTGGTGAACCGGCCGCTGAGCCCGTTCGAGGCGTACGTGCTGTCGTTCGTGGACGGGCGCACGGCGCTGGCGGACATGGCGATGATCACCCAGGTGACGGAGCTGGAGCTGCGCGCGGTGTTCGAGTCGCTGTCGGAGCGCGGCGTGACGAAGCTGGTGGGCACGCTGGCGTCGGCGGAAGTGGCGTTCACGGGGGATGGCGTGCCCGCGTTCTCGCGCGAGCCGAAGACCGTGCCTCCGGCCGCGGCCGCGAAGGTGGCGGCGGCTCCAGCGGCCCGTGCCCAGGCTCCACGACAGGCGCCGATGCCTTCGGTCTCGCTGGCAGCCGCGCTGGCGGCGAAGTCTCCTTCCGTCGCGCCAGCTCCGGTGGCCAGGAAGGAGGACGCGCAGGAAGAGGTGCTCCAGCGTGTCGTGCGGCTGGAGCAGGCGGGGAAGATGGCGGAGGCGCTGGACCTGCTGGAGCGCAGCATCGGGCTCCTGCCGAAGCCCGCGCCGCTCTACAACCGCATGGGGATGATCATCCTGAACCACCAGCGCGATTACGAACGCGCCAGTGCGTTCTTCAAGATGGCATCGGACCTGGAGCCGGAGAACAGCGTCTACACGATGAACCTGTACTCCGTGCTGGCGCTCAATGCCGAAGCCACGAACGCTGGGCAGAAGAAGCCCCGGCGCTGAGCGGCCTCGGCCTGGAGGACCTCCGGATAGGGACCAGGAAGAACCGGAGAGGTGGGCTGAAGTCACTAATCCTTTGGAGTGGTGTCTCTGCAGCACCAGGAGCGTGGGCGCCTACCATCCTTGCCTTGCAGCACTCTTTTGGCCCACCCTTGTCATGCCATTCCCATTGCGGAGGCGCGCGTGCCAGGGACTCATATAGTCAATGAAGCAGACGGCTTGAGTTCGCTATGGCTCATTGCCAACCACTACCGAATCCAACTGACTGCGCTCGAACAGCGGAACTCACTCATCATGAGTCGAGTCCCACTGGGACATCCGCGCCGTGGATGGTTGAAGGTGGGAGATAAGGTCCACATCCCCCTGGCTCCGGCGGCTGTCCGTGCCACAAAGCACAGTCAGCAACCCCCAAACGCCCTCCTGGATGAAGACAAGTGGAGGGCCTTCTTTTTTGTCGTCGTGGATGTCACCACCTCCTCCGGGAAGGTGGTGAGAAAGGTGCTGGAGTTTCCGGGCCCCAGTCAGGCGCAGTACGCCCTGGCGAAGCCGGAGATTTTTGGCATGCAACCTCCCAACCCCAATGCTCCCTTCTCAATTGGAGAGCACGCGTTGGGACACAACCAAAGCAAGTTTCTTTCGGCGAGTACGCAGAGAGGTGGTGCTCCCAATATCGCAGGCCGACCTACTTACATCGACATCAAGAAGGCAACAGCCGCCGGGGTGAAGTTCCACTCAACAGAGGCCATCCTGGAGGACCTGGCGCTGCTTGAAAAAGCCCATCCACATTGGCGTCCCCGCATTGAAAAGCTCAGAAAAGCAATTGTGATGGAAGGTGAGGTCCTACTGGAAGGAAGCGTGCCCGCCTCAGCCATCCAGCGGACGCATCACGCGATGACCGCGGCTCGAAGCTTGAAAGCAATCCAGGTCATTGGCATGGCATTCACGGTCTATGACGTCGGCAAGGCCACGGCGAAATCCGTGAAGCAGGGCTCCATCAAGCCCATCACCGCAGAGGGGATTCGGCAGGTCGGAGGATGGGCTGCGGCCGTCGCGGGGATGAAGGTTGGCGCGTTGACCGGTGCCGCGCTGGGAGTTGAAACGGGCCCGGGAGCCATTCTCACCGGATTCGCGGGCGCACTAATCGTTGGAACGGCAGGGTACTTCGGAGCAGACTGGGTCGCGGACTTCATCGACGAGAATTAGCGGCCTGCCCCTTGGGGATCATGAATCTGGACCGACAGATCCACCGCGTCTTCGGGCTCGAGAAATCTTCGGTCCCCGTGCGACAGCAGTCCCTGCCCGTGAGCGATACGAGCCTGGCATTCATGGGCTATCCCATGCTGCGGCAGGCGGAGGTGTTCCTTTCCGTCCCTGCACTGGAGCGCTGGCGGACGGAACAGTCTCTGGCGTTCCCCCAGGAGTGCTGCGTCTGTCTGCGGGCAGTGCAGCGCTTCCTGCCAGTCCATGCTGCCCCAGGATGGATGGGCCTCCTTCGCCGGAAGCAGATCCTGGCGGCGGTTCCCCATTGTGAGGAGCATGGGCGCCAGGACGAAGCGCGGCTCCTGGTCCAGGTGAACACCTGGAGCGAGTGGGTCTGCCAGGTTGCACTGATCGGGCAGAACGAAGCGTTTCTCCTCAAGACCCGGGAGCTCAACCAGACCGGGGATATGGCGCCCCCCTGGAAGGCATTTCCCGGGTACGAGCCCATGTCTTCAGGATGGCGACAGGGCAATGGGGAATATTGGTTTGCTCACGTCTGGTCTTCGTTCTGGCAGCGCTTGTCACCTGCGGAGCGACAGCAATACAACCAGCGATGGGCGGCTCCAACAGACTGGCACTCACGGCTGATGGACCGTCCCTGAGCCACGCCCCGGCGCTGAAGGTGCCCTCATGCCCTCCCCTTCCGAGTCGTACCTGCTGGACTTCCATGCGCGCCTCGCGGGCGTGACGTCGCGATGGTTCGGGCACGCGCCCGTGCAGCGGGATGAGGAGACGGCGCCTTCAACCTATGCGCTGCTGGAGGCGGTCGTGCCTCTCGATGCACGGCCCCTGGCGGTGCTCGATCTGGCTTGTGGAGATGGCTACCTCCTGGAGCTGCTTGCCCGGAGGAATCAGTCCGGGCTGTCTTTGATGGGGCTCGACATGAGCGAGCACGAGCTTGTCGCGGCACGGGCGCGGTTGAACGACGCCGCGACCCTGTTCCAGGGACGCGCGCAGTCGCTTCCGTTCGGCGATGCCAGTGTCGATGTGGTGCTGAGCCACCTGGCGCTCATGCTGATGGACGACGTGGAGACCGTGCTCGCGGAGCTGCGGCGCGTGCTGAAGCCGGGCGGACGGGTGTCCATCGTCGTGGGTGGAGACCTGGTGCCGGGCAACGCGCTGGAGGTGTTCGCCGGACTCATGAAGAGCGCGGTGGCGGTTCCTCCCACGCGGCTGGGCGATCCGAGGGTCCGATCCAGCGATGGGTTGCGAGAACTCTTCGCCGGGGGCTTCGTGGACGTCACGGTGCAGTCCCTCTCCGTGCTGGGCGATGGCGCACCGAGCGAGGTCTGGGAGTCGCTGCTCACGACATACGACGCGGACCGTCTGTCCCCGGCTGCACAGGCGTTGCTCAAGGCCTCGTTCCTCCAGGCCGTGGAACCGCTGCGACGCTCGGATGGCAGCATCCCGTTGCGCTGGGGAATGCGGCAACTGACAGCGACCCGAGAGGCTCGCGCGACATGACCCTTCCCAAGAAGGGCACCCGCCGGGTTCGCTTCGGTGAGACCCATTACGACTGGCGCATCCGGAAGAAGCCCACGTACTCACAGTTGGTCGGCGCCACGCCCATGCTCCTGGCAATCCAGGCCAGCGAGGACGTTCCCCGGTGCGTGCTCGTGGTCAACCTTCGCGTCAGTCGCCCAGACAACCTGATCTACTCGCACCAGACGGCCATCACTCCGGGTCAGGTTCGCGACATGATCCGGAGGGCAATCGCGGCGGGATGGAGGCCCCTGGTCGCGGGGCCTCAGTTCCACTTCGAATACAGCGTTCCGATGGATACTCCCGGGACCCTCTTCCCAGAGCCCAAGCCCAAGAAGACCGCGCCCCCTCCCCGCGGGAAGAGGACGGTGATTCGCAAGCGGAACAAACCGGTCAGCCGCCGGTCCAGGATTCAGGCCTCACCTTGATAGGTGCCGCTCGGCGACAACCGCCGACAGATGAACCCCTCCTGAGTGGGAGTACAGGCCGTTGCTTCGAGTTCCTCGAAGACGTGCCGCAAGGTTGAAGTCAGCTTGACTCCGAAGACCTCGATTTCGGACCACGGGGGGTCATGTGCGAGCGCACCATGGTGCTCGTTCACATCACCGGCGATCCTGGCACACATCGCCTCGGGAGATTCTCCATCGAGAGCGGCGAATGACGTGACGCCCACCGCAAGAGGATCGGCTGCCGCATCCGCCAAGCCGCTCTTCCAAACGCTTTGGATGACTGGAGTGTTCTCGCGCGATTCAACGACCCACACGTGAAAGACGCGAGCCAGCTCAGCCACCCGGTCTCCGAAGCCCTGATCAACCACGATCCCCACTTTGTGCGTCGGCATTGGCATGGTGCGGTCCCAACCCGGCTCACCCGCGCGGCGTCCACGGGACGACGTGCAGCGTGTCGCCGGCTTCCGTGGGCTTCGTCTCGTGGAGCGTCATCGCGAGGGCGCCTGCCGCATCGCGCGTGTGATGCACGATGAGCGCAGGGGTGGGAATCCCCGGCATGGCTTCCGTCAGCCATGCGTAGCCCTCCTCGGGGGTCTTCGCCTCCAGGACGGCGATCGTGGCGTGTCCCGTTTGCGCCGCGGTGCAGAGCATCCGCATGTCCTCCAGCGTGCGCACCTCGTCCGCGAAGACGACATCCGGGTCCTGCCGCAGGAACGAACGCAGCGCCTGCACCAGCTTCAACTCAACGCTCACCTTCACGACGCCAATGGCGCCTCCCGGCCCTCCCTTTGGCTCCTCCACGGCCGCGAGCGCGTGCACGTTGTCGGGCAGCGCATCCATCACCGCTCGCAGGGTCGTGCTGCGGCCCGTGTTGGATGTTCCCGTGAGCAGCACCAACTGGCCGTTGAACAGCGTCTTGTCCAAGCGGTTGAAGAGCCCCTTGAGGAACTCCGCCGCTTCGGCGGAGAGCGGGAGGCTGGCGATGCTCGGGTACGCCTGGCGCGTCTCCCGGTCCCTTGCCAACACCGTGGTCCAGATGCCCAGTTCGTCTTCTCGGAACGACACGCGGAACTCGATGTCCGGATCCGCCGCGCCCGCCGGGAAGGACACGTGGCCCCGGTCGGCCAGCACCGGATCCGCACCCCGCTTCGCGTGCGCCGCCAGCGCCTTCCCCAGCGGCCGGTACAGCGCGTACGCCAGGGACTGACGCACGGGCACCCGCTCCGCGCCCAGCAAGCCCACCGTGCCCGGCGTGTCCTTCGCGATGAAGAACAGCGTGATGCCCGCGTTGATCACCCGGCCGCCCGTCTCCGCTCGGGCTTCGTCGCTGTCGTCCTCGTCCTCGTCCTCGACGCTCTCCGTGTCTTCCGCCGCCCAGACGGAGAACATCGCCGCGCCCGTCCTGCCCGCGACGTCGAAGAGGGCCGCCGCCAATGCTTCCGTCGTCCTCGGCGACGCGGCCGTTCCGGACGGCGCCCGGCCCGCTTCCCTCAGTTCCTGGAGCAGGCTGGCGAACACGGCTTCCGGCGTCGCGGGGGCTTCGGACTTCGGGCTCGGAGTCGTCATGGGCGCGGACCATGGCATGGCCTCTCGCGGCCCGGCCACGGGGGAAACGGCCCCCGGGAAGCCCCCTCCTCCTTGGAAACCGGTACGGCCGCCGGCCTGCCATGAGAACGAGCGAGGAAGCCCCACAGAAGGGCTCCCCTCCAGCAGGCGCTTGGGTAACATCGCTTGATGTTCAGGCGTCTTACCAACGCGCTGCGACGGCTGTGGCTCCGCCCCTCCGAAAGCAGCCCCCCGGACCGGCAGAACCTGCTCGGCGGTACCGAACCCACCGTCGCCACGCCCCGGCGCTCGCGCGCGTCGGTCGCGGAGGAGTCCTCGCCTCCGGTCCGCACCAGCCGCCCACGCCGCCCGGCCGTCCGCATCGTCGCGCACGGGGCCGCTCCGCACGTCAGCAACCGCAAGACATCCAGCCGCGCCGGCGTCCCCCCCCCGCGCTTCTACGACCTGCACGACGACTTCCGCGCCCCCGGCCGCTGGGAACCCGGCGACCCGCTGGACCCGGAGGACAAGGAGGTGGGCGACATGTGGATGTTCACCGCCGGGCGCCCCGTGAACCCGCCCGGCCCCCTCCACATCTCCAACGAGCTGAAGGCCGCCCCACTGGACTTCAGCCTCGCCGGCGCCAGCCTCACCCCCGTGGTGCACCCGCGCGTCGCCGCCGTGCTCGCGCGCCTGGCGCCGGAGGACGTGCAGCTCATCCCCGTGCACATCGAGGGACAGATGGAGCCGTACTTCCTCGTCGTCGCCACGCGCCTCATCCGCTGCGTGGACGAAGCCGCCTGCCTGGAGGTCCACCACTATGGCCCCGGCGACGGCGTCCCCTCGCGCGTGGGCCAGTACCGCACCGTCCGAGGCCTGCGCATCGACCCCACCCAGGTGGGCCGCGCCCGCGTGTTCCGCCCCTGGGGCTGGCCCGTCACCCTCGTCGTCTCCGAGGCCGTGAAGGAGGCCCTGGAGAAGGAGGGCATCACCGGCGCCTGCTTCACGCCCGTCACGGACACCCGGCACTGAAAGCCGGGGGTCCGGAGGACGTTCCAGCGCCCTACTCCTTCTCGATGTCCCGGTCCCACAGCTGCACGCGGCCGTAGTCCGCGGACAGCCGGCGCACCATCTCCGCCGCCAGCGCCACCGAGCGGTGCTTGCCGCCCGTGCACCCCAGCGCCACCGTGAGGTACGCCTTGCCCTCCTTCTGGTAGCGGGGGAACAGGAACCGGCAGAGGTCCACGACCTTCTCCAGGAACTGCTGCGTCTCTTCACGCTCCAGCACGTACCCGGACACCTTCGGGTTCTTGCCCGTGAGCCCCTTGAGCTCCGGCACGAAGTACGGGTTCGGCAGGAAGCGCACGTCGAACACCAGGTCCGCCTGCGGCGGCACGCCGTACCGGTAGCCGAAGGACATGATGGACAGGCTGGGCCCCGTCGTGGGCTCCGGGCTGAAGCGCCCCTGCACCATGCGCTTCAGGTCGTGCACGTTGAGCGCCGACGAGTCGATGACCTGGTCCGCCATCTCCCGCAGGTCCTTCAGCGCCTCGCGCTCCCGGTGGATGCCCTCCGCCACCGTGCCATCCGGGGCCAGCGGGTGGCGGCGGCGCGTCTCGCTGAAGCGGCGCATGAGGCTGTCGTCGCTGGCGTCCAGGAAGAGCACGTCCACCTGGTGGCCCGCGCGGCGCACCTCATCCAGCACCCGGGGCGCGTCCTTGAGGAAGACACCCTCGCGCGCGTCCACCACCAGCGCCATGCGCTCGGTGTTGCCGCCTCCCGCCAGCTCCGTGAGCTTGGGCAGGAGGAGCACCGGCAGGTTGTCGATGCAGAAGAAACCGGCGTCCTCCAGCGCGCGGATGGCCGTGGACTTACCGGAACCTGACATGCCGGTGATGACGATGATCTGCTTCGCGGGGGCGGTCACTCGACCTCTTCTCCCAAGGTGCGGCGCATCGCCCCCTGGGCGATGGCTCGATTGAGTCGTTCGGCGAACTCTCGCGCCGAATGGTGGCCCTGAAGCTTCAACAGCTGGTTGCGCGCGGCCACCTCCACGATGGTGGCCATGTTGCGTCCAGGACGCACGGGGACGACCGACAGGGGGATGTCCACGCCAACAATCTGCAGGTGCTTGTCCTCCACGCCCAGCCGGTCGTACTCCTGGTGCGGATCCCATTCCTGCAGCTCAATCACAAGCTCAATCTTCTTCTGTTCCCGGACGGCGGACACTCCGAAGAGGTCCTTGATGTTGATGATGCCCAGTCCGCGAATCTCCATGTGGTGCTTGATGACCGGATTGCCCGCGCCGTAGACGGCCCCCTTGCGCCGGGTGACATCCACGATGTCGTCCGCCACCAGCCGGTGGCCCCGCATCACCAGGTCCAGGGCGATTTCGCTCTTGCCGATGCCGCTCTTGCCCAAGAGCAGGATGCCCACGCCGAAGACGTCCATCAGCACGCCGTGCAGGCTGCTGGACTCCGTGAGCGCGTCCTCCAGGAAGTTCTGCACGCGCTGGATGAACTCGCTGGAGAGCAGCGGCGTCTTCATCAGCGACAGGCCCGCGGCCTCGCAGGCGTCCACCAGCGCGCGCGGCACGTCCAGCGCCTTGGTGACCACCACGCACGCCAGGTCCTCTTCGCTGAAGAGCTTGGCCAGCGAGGCGTGCTGCGCGTCCTCCGCCAGGGTGGCCAGGTAGGAGATTTCGGTGTTGCCGAAGACCTGGACGCGGTGCGGGTGGAGGTGCTCGGTGAAGCCCGCCAGCGCCAGGCCCGGCTTCTGGATGCGCGAGGAGTCCACCGTGCGCGCCAGCCCCTGGGTGCCCGCCATCAGGGTCAGCCGCAGGTCGTGGCCCTGGTCCTCGAGGAGCTGGGAGATGCGAATGGATTTCATCGTCGGGACCTGGATATCACCCACCGGCCTCCAGAGGTGAACCGCACCGTGTCCGCCGTCCCCCCCGCCTCCCCTACAGC